>DASUVR010000038.1:0-4814 GCA_036378855.1 Gemmatimonadales bacterium
ACGAGTTTCTGCCCAAGCCATTCACGCCCGAAGAGCTTGCCGCCAAGGTGCGGGATGTGCTCTCACCGGTTTCCTGAAGTTTTTTCCTCCGACCAGATCCGCTGGAGTGAGTCGCGGCTGTAGGCCAGGTGGTGACGGTCAGGGGTAAAGACCTCCAGAGTAATTGTCCCATCGTAACCCACCTTCTGAAGTGATCGTATCGCTCCCCTGACATCCACCGACCCCGTGCCCAGCGGTAAGTGCAAGTCGGCTCGGCCGCCTTTGTTGTCATGCAGATGCACGTGGCGAAGCCGGCTGCCGTATGCCGCCAGCAGCTCGTTCACTGTACTCTGAAGCACCATCAGATTGGCATGGCCAATGTCCAGATGGAGACCGAGCTCGGGAAGAGCATCGAGCAGCTCTCCCAACTGCTGTGCCGTGTTGAAGTCGCCCGGCAGGTTCTCCAGCATGATGCCGACACCCCTCTCGGCGGCGTAGGGCAGCAGCTCGGCCAGCGTGGCAATGTTCTTCTGAATGAAGAACGCCCGGTCGTGCATGGGAGCGTGCCTGTCGGGGTGGACGTTCATCCAGCGGGCGCCCAGCTCCGCGAACACGTCGACGCAGCGGCGCAGCTCCACCAGTGATGCTCGCCTGATCTCCTCGATGCCGCTGGCAATCGGCAGGTAGTAAGCAGTATGCCCCACGAGGGCCATGCGGTGGCGGGTCAGGGCCTGGCCAATGGCCTTCGGGTCCACCTTCCAGGACGCGGCCCGGGGCGGCTCGAGAGTAAGGTCGATGAACCCGAGACCCATATCGGCCATCCACTCGATCTCGGGGACGACCTCCTGGGCTGGGTGGTTCATCGCACCGATCAACATGTCATGTCACCGGGTGTGCCGGATGAACCAGGGGCGGGAGTCGAGGAGGTTGGCTCGGGCACGAGAGAGCTCGCGAGTGCCGGGAGTCAATTCCTTCAGTCCGAGTCGGTCTCTCACCGAAGAAGGCAGGGCCGCGGCCCGGTCCGGGGCAAGCCAGTTGAAAACCGTTAAGGCTCCGATTAGCAGTGGTGCGTCTTCGGCGAGGCGGCACAGCAGACGGTCCCAATCGATGACCTCCAGCCGTGCATCCAGGAGATTGAAGATGTCGGTCCAGTCACACCGTTCGTGTTGCAGGACATAGAGCTTGCTCCAGATCAGCTCCTCGATCGGAATGGCCCGAAGCGGCTCACCGAGGATGGAAACTTCAGGACCTAGAGTAAGCCACCCCTCGTCGACCTCGGCCCGGTGATTGGCCATGGCCCAGATGGCATCTACGATGATGTCACCCTGGCTGGCCCGGTAGATCCAGGAACGGTCGTAGGCCAGGCGGTCGAAGTAGTCGGTGAGCCCGGCCTCGCCCATGACCTGGATCAGGGCCGGGCGATCCACCGGCCGAATGTAGATGTCAAAGTCCTTGGTGTTGCGCAGCTCCCCGGTGTACTCGGCGGTGGCAAAGGCTCCCCCGAAGGCAAAGCGGATGCCCCGCTCGGCGGCTCGGCGCAGGACGCTGCGATACACAGCCCATTCGTCGGCCGGGATGCGGTCCCATTCCGGAGGCGGAGAGGACTCCACAGGGATGGATTGGTTCATGCCTGTAGTTGTCGCCCGTCGAAACATTAGGATGTGATTACAGTCACCCCGCGGGAGAGAAATCATGCCCTAGACTGGCTGATCCACGGTTTTGTTTCCCTCTGAACGTCGCAACCATGGCCGCCAAGAAAAAATCCTCCTCTCCCAGCGTTGCGGTGTGTGCGACAATTGCGGGAAAGGCCTGGCAGAGAGAGCGGAAGGGCTCGAGGATCGGAGAAGAAGACCGTGGAAAGGGAAGGTGCAAGAAGTGGCGGATGATTCAGTAGTGGTCCGGTTCCCCGACGGGCGATTCCGCAAGTTCAAGAGCGAGTTCGCCCGTCCGGTTCGCCGGTCGGCTCAGAAGATGTAGCGCACGCCCGCCTGGAACTGCCGCGGCTCTCCCAGACCGCTCCGAATGGTTCCGTCGAAGACCAGGAAGGTGCCCGCGGTGGACGGATCCTTGAAGTTGTCGTGATTGGTGATGTTGAATCCCTCGAAGATCAGCTCCAACGCACGGTCGCGGGCAAAATACAGCGGTTTCGAAAGACGGATATCCCAGGAGAAATAGGCGTTGTCTCGGCGAATAGTGTTCCGCTGGAGTACGTGTCCATCGGGACAGATGCGCTGCGACGGCTGGGAGGCCCGTACCCCGGTGCCCACGTTGGCCGCGCCGCAGACCTCCGAGGTTGGCTGGGCGGAGTAAGCGCTCAGCCGGTTGTTGAGGAAGACATCGCCCGGAAGAACGGCCAGCACCCAGGCATTGAAGCGGTGGCGTTGGTCGCGGTCGCTCCAGTTGTATTCCTTCTCCAGCGAGTCGGCCCTGGCGTAGCGGAAGGTGAAGGGATCCCGCTCGTTGTCGTCGTCGGCCTTGTCCCAGCTCAGGGTGTAATTCAGCTGAAACTCGAGCCGGGGGTTCAGGGCGCGGCGGAGCTCCGCCGTGATGCCATTGAAGCGAGACCGCGCGGTGCTCTGCACTACGGTCAAGCTACCCAGCCCGGGGGCGCCCCCGGGCGCGTAAGCGGTAGACCAGGGCCCCACAGTGTCATTGCCGAACACCGGGTCGTTGGCATTGAAGAAGCGGGTGAGGTTGTCGGTCCGCGCATGGGTATAGCTCAGGCCAGCCACAATCCCGCTCCAGACCTCCCGTTCGTAACCGAGGGTCGCGGTGAAAGTGCGGGGATTCACGAAGTCCTTGTCGAACACGAAAATTCCCGGCTCGAAGGGTGCTCCCGACGGCGTCGGCAGCAGCTGTCCGTATGCCGGCGGCGCCCCCAGGATTGGGGTGAGCGCGCTGTTGCGGAAAATGCTCTGGCCGCGTGATCCGTCGGTGCTTCGGCTGCTTGCCAGATTCAGGCCCGGAATGCGCGCGTAGTAGAGACCGGCATTGGCTCGTACCACCTGCTTGCCGTCGCCGTTGATGTCATAGGCTATACCCAGCCGGGGCTGGAACATGTTGTAGTCTGAGGGAATGGTCCCGTTGCCGGGAAATTCGAAGCTGCCTTTGGGCGTGACCGAGGTGGTGCCGATGAGGGGCTGATAGAACAGGTCGGGGATCGGCGTGATCAGGCTGGGCTCGATCTGCGCCTCCCAGCGCAGACCGTAGTTGAGCGTCAGGTTGGATTGCGGCTTCCAATTGTCCTGGACGAAAAGCGCGAGCTCATTCTGAATGATGGTCTGAGTGCCCGCCTCATCCACGGTCAGTCCATTCAACCCTGCCTGCTGCAGGTAAAGCGCCACCGGTCCGGTGATCGTAGTTCCTCCGGGGCAGGCTCCGCTGGTATTCGAGCTGCCATCCGAGCACTCGACGTACCCCGGGTTGGCCACATAGTTCAGGAAACCGGGCACCGAGGTAAAGCCGATCCGCCCATTGCCGAATCCCCTGAAGGTCTGATCCACGCCGGTCCGGTTCCACTCGCCGCCAAACTTGAACAGGTGGTTGCCGCTGACCACCGATAGGTTATCCAGCACCTGGAAGCGGTAGTCGTGCGCATCTACCGGAATGAAGAACGGCATGCCGATCCGGTAGCCCTGAAAGGACGCATCCGGGGCCACGAACCCGATGTCGGTATCGGGGAACGGCCGGCCGACTGCCGGATTGGTTGCCCCTTCGTAGGGTCGGGGCCGGTCCTCCCGAGCCCACTGAAAACGGAATTCATTGGAGAGCGCCGAGGTGAAGAGTGTGGTCAGGCTGCCGTTCACCGCGTGAGAGAAGTCGCGCTCGAGCGCGTTGGCGCTGCGGCCCCAGAAGTCCACGTCGAACGTACCGTTCTCCTGGCGGGAGTTGGTGTAGTTGTATTTGAGGGACGCGTTGCTCTTGCCACCCAGCTTGAAGTCGAGCTTGGCCAGAAACGCGTTGGCATCATTGGTCCGGCTGATCGGCCCGAAATCTCCCTTCAAGGCTCCGCTGAACGCGGTGTCTACAAAGGCAAGCAATGCGGGATCGATGGCGCCCAGACGGTCGGTCTGTTTGGTCTCGTCGTATATCTGTTGATCGTAAGCCAGGAAGAAGAACGCCTTGTCCCGGGCTATGGGGCCCCCGAGCGTGGCGCCGAACTGATGCTGCTGAAAATCTGGCGTGAACCCGGTGGTGCCGCCGGCGGGGAAGGTGTGAGCGAAGTCGGCCGAGAGCGCGTCGTACTTGCCGAAGTAGTGAGCCGAGCCGTGGAACTCGTTGGTCCCGGACTTGGTGATGATGTTGACGAACCCGCCGCCGGACCGTCCGAACTCGGCATTGGCTCCATCGGATACCACCACAAAGTCCTGCACCGCGTCGAGGTTGAAGGTGAAGGCTGGGCGCTGGCCGCCCCGCTGTTCACCGAAGAACGGATTGTTGAAGTCGGCTCCATCCACCGACACGTTGTTGTGGATGCCGCGCTGGCCACCGATGCTGATCTCGTCCCCATCGGGTCCCTGGACCGTCGCAACGTTCGGAGTCAGGGTGGTGTAGTTGAAGATATTGCGACCGTTGTTCGGCAGCCCTTGTACTGCCTCAACCCCGAGTCGGGTAGCCGATTCCGACTGTGTTGGGTCGACCCCCCGCTCCGGCGCTGCCACCGTGAGCTCTTGCAGCTGCACCACCTGAGGGGCCAGCGCGAAGTTGATTTCCACCGTCTCGCCCAGCCGCACTTGTACGCTATCCCTCCGGTCCTGCTGGAAGCCCACCGCTCTGGCTTCAAGGTCGTAGGTACCCACCCGAAGCAGAGTCGCGATGTAGACTCCGCTGGCATT
>DASUVR010000039.1:0-13955 GCA_036378855.1 Gemmatimonadales bacterium
TCACTGCGGAGCCGGCTTCAGAATCCTTCAAAGCAAAGTTGAACGGAACCGCCGAAGTGGTCTCCGGCCAGACCCACCTCGTCGGCGAGATCACCGAAGGCCCGAACAAGGGACGTCGGGTCGAGACCAATAGCCGGCTGCTCAACTTCGGACCCAACCATTCGCTGAGCGACATCGACGGCAACATGGTTATCGACGCGAAGTAAACTTACTTGGGGTTCTTCGCTATCTTGGCGCGAAGCTCGTTCACCCCCGCCGCGACCTCGGGGCCGAAGTCCTCCGGCTCCCAGATCGGGCGGATCTCCAGGTCGCTGGGACCCGGCATCGGGTTGGGGCATCGCTTGGCCCACTCGATTGCCTCCTCCATCGACCGGACCTGCCAGATCCAGAACCCCGCCACCAGCTCTTTCGTCTCGGCGAAGGGGCCGTCGGTTACCGACCGTTTGGTCCCATTGAAGTGGACCCGCTTCCCGAACCGGCTCGGCTTGAGGCCATCAGCGGCGAGCATGATCCCCGCCTTGATCAGCTCCTCGTTGAACTTTCCCATCTGCTCGAACATCTCCTCGGCGCCTTCCATCTCGAGGGGATTCGATTCCGCTTCCGATTCCTTGGTCGCCTTCACCAGCACCATGACCCGCATGGAACCTCCTCTATGGTTGGGAGCGGCCCCCGTGGCCTGCTCTTCCCATACGTCGTTCGGGTAAACCGGAAATCGACATTATCTCCCCCAGGAATAACTCCGTGCCCTAGCAGGAGCTCAACGAGGCCCCCCCGGCAATGGGTTTGCGACACCCGCTCCCAGCATTCATCTTGAGTCCTGTTATCTGCACTGACTCCAGGGAATGCGGGACCTCGAGGTCCCGGAGAGCCAGGGAGGTGCTATCCGATGGCCCCCGACCAACCGGCAGCCGATCGTCCATCGATAACTGAGCTTCTTCTCCAGGTCCGCGCGGGCGACCGGGAGGCCATGAATGACCTTTTCCCCCTGGTCTATGGGGAGCTCCGCCGACTGGCGCATTGGCAACTGCAACGCGAGCGAACGGGCCACACGCTAGACACCAGCGCCCTGGTGCACGAGACCTATCTCAAGATAGTTGACCAACCGCGGGTTCATTGGCGCGACCGGGCCCACTTTTTTCGGGTGGCCTCCTGGTCAATGCGCCGGATTCTGGTGGACTACGCCCGCAGTCACGGGGCGCTGCGCCGGGGTGGGGGAGTACCTCCACTCTCGTTGGAGGACGAGCTCGCAGTCGCGCAGCAAAGCGACCAGCTGGTGGCGCTCGATGAAGCCCTGGAGCGCCTCGCGGCGGTAAATGCGCGGTTGAGCCAGGTGGTGGAGTGCCGCTACTTCGGTGGGCTGACCGAAGCAGAGACCGCGGAAGCGCTGGGAATCACCCCGCGGACGGTGCAGCGGGGCTGGAAGAAGGCGCGGGAGTGGTTGGCGCTGGAGCTTGGCAGCTGAGCCAGACCAGGACCCGCGCCCTTTCCTTTATCGTGCAATCGAAAGCTGGCTCCCCCCACTGTCTCCGGTTTGCACCAGCAGGATCCCATCCCGGAAAGTCATCCCGTACCGGTTACCCGCTTCCCAGGGGCTGAGGTACTCGAGCTGAGTCACCTGATCGACCGGGATCGACCGTAATGCCTCGACGCCGCCCACCAGAGTGTTGTTCACGGCCACCGCCGGGTGCCGGGCCGCGAAGAGCATCAGCGATCCAGACTCCCTGGAGCGAAGCAATTCAGGCCGGACCCGACGGATTGCCTGGTATGTATTTTCGGCCCGGCTGACCGCCAGCTCAGAGGCAGTGATCACATTGCGATCCTGCGCCGTGGCGACACCCGAAGCGCAGACGAGCAGGATAGGCAGTGGCGAGAGGGCTCCCGCGAGTTTGGAGAAGGTGAACCGCATGATGACCTCCAGAAAGAGTACGAGCTCGAGTTGGGATCGCCTATCCAGTAACGCGTAAAACCGGCGTCAAACCCGACATCCTTCCGACTCTTCCCGCCCGTCCCCCATGAGTGGAAATTGATTCCACTCAACTCATCGTCGGACTCGGGAGCCTTCAACCATGGCACGACTGCTGGTGCTGTTCGTAACCGCCTTCGTGGACATGGTGGGGCTCACCATGATCGTCCCGCTGCTGCCGTTCTATGCCACCGAGCTGGGTGCCAGCGCAACGGTGGTGGGGCTGCTGGTCTCCTCCTTCTCGGTCGCTCAACTGGCTGTGGCCCCGCTATGGGGCAACTTCTCCGACCGCTACGGCCGCCGCCCCGCCATACTCGCCGGCTTGCTACTCACCAGCTGTGCCTATGTCATCTTTGGCTTCGCCGGATCGGTGCCGGTCCTGCTCCTCTCCCGCCTGGTCCAAGGATTGGGCGGCGGCACGATCGGGGTGGTGCAGGCGTACGTGGCCGATGCATCTCCGCCTGAAGAGCGGACCAAGAGCCTGGGCTGGCTCTCGGCCGTGACCAGCCTGGGCGCCGTCGCCGGTCCGGCGTTTGGGTCGGTGATGATCAGCCTGGGAGGGAGAACTGCGCCCGGGATTGGCGCGGCGGCGCTGGCGCTGTTGGTCGCCGGTTTTGCCGCGCGCTTCCTGGCGGAGTCGCACCAGGTTCGGGCGACCGGTGCCACTGCACCCTCGGGCACCAGGCCGCGCCAGGCCATCGCACGCGTCCTGTCGCACTGGCACGAGCCAGCCTCGCGGCTGATCTGGATCTACACCATTGCCATCGGAGCCTTCTATGGGACCATCCAGGTGGTGCCGCTCCTGCTGATGAACCGATTGAATGTCACCGAGCGCAACATCGGCTACTTCGTGATGTACCTGGGCGGGATGGGGGTGGTGGTGCGCACTCTTTTGCTCGGTCGCATGGTGGAACTGCTCGGTGAGGCACGGCTTTCCAGACTCGGCCTCGTCTTGTTGGCAGTGGGCCTGGGCTGCACCGGCCTGGCCACACACGGCGGGCTCATCCTCCTCGGCTTCACTCTTATGCCGCTCGGTACCGCATTCCTCTTCCCTTGTGTTACCGGGCTTCTTTCGCGGGTGGTGCCGGCCAATCAGCGCGGGATGTACATGGGGGTTCAACACACTTTCGGCGGGGTTTCACGGGTGCTGTTCCCGGTTGCCGCAGGCCTTCTTATGGATCGCCTGGGAGTGGGAGTGCCGTTTTGGATCGCGGGACTTCTGGTACTGGCGACTCTGCCCTTCGCCTGGGGACTGGCCACTTCGTTGCCACCCGAGTCTCCCGCCACGGCGGCGGTACTGACCGTTTCGTCCGCCGACGTTACCGGGGAGTTTTCGGTGGAGAAGGTAGCGGAAGAGCAGCCAGAAAGGCCTCAGCGCTCCTGACGACTTCGACTGACGGATTGCCGTCATCGCAGGCCAGGGAGCCCCGCAACGGCGTCATCCGGTTGCGCCACGCATGGTCGTCGAACTTGAACCCGGTTTCGCACACGTACAGCAAGCCGCTTTCCCGCTCCGGCACGATGTCATGGGCATAAAATCCGGGACCGAGTCTGGATCCGATCCGCTCGCAAATGGAGTGTATCTCATCCCGTCTGGGCTCCACGATCTCGGCATGGAGATGGTTCAGGAGCTCGCGATCGACCGGGGTGTTCTTGTTGTGGACCGAGGGGTTCTTCTCGCTGACCGCGCGCGCCCTCACGTAGACCGCTATGCAGGTGGGTCCGACCGCCATCGCCCGAAGCGAGACGTGATACGCCCTTCGTTGGTAATGATGTACCGCATCGATGTAGCGAGTGTTATAACGAGAGGGATCGAGGGTGCTGGAGCCATGGAGCTGCACCGGCCGATTCGATCCCACAACCTCATTGGAGAACACGGGCACCATCGGTCCGTTTTCAGTGACCAGCTCCGGCATTCGGATACCCGCAGGAATCAGCTGGTCCCGGGTGGCCAGCTTGTCGGCAATGGTGAGTCCCAGTTCGGGTGGATGCACCACTCCGGCGCCGAGCCGCCGCGCGCGCTCGAGCACCTTCTGAAAGGTGGGATCCAACCCGGCACGCAGTATTCGAACCTCACTGTAAACCAGGACTATGGTGACCGGCTGCGGGATATCCTCACGGGACAGGAAGTCGGCCGGATCCGGAAATGCCATGACCTGAAACCCGCGTTGGGCGCAGGCCCGAGCGAAGATCGGGAGGAACAGGCTGGCGGTGAGCTTGCCCGGGATGAAGCCATCTTTCCTGGTGCCCACCAGGACGATGGCTCCTGCTCTCGGTCCCTGGATCAGGTGAGAGAAGTCGGCGGGACGTCGGCTCCGGAAAAATGCCGGCAGGGACGACCGAAACTCCTGCCACCGACTTGTGAGGCTCATACAGAGGTGCCCGTCACCAGCACGCGCCGCAACTCATCGCTTGATCTCACAGGGTGACTGTTTCAGTAAGCGAGGCGATTGTCCGTATGCCGCAACCATTCCATTACGCCTTCTTCGTTCGGGATCTCTCCTCAACCCGCCGGTTCTATGGCGACATCCTCCGCTGCACCGAGGGTCGCAGTACCGAGACCTGGGTCGATTTCGATTTCTTCGGCAACCAGATATCGGCCCACACCACCGGTCCGGTGGTGCCGACCGAGAACACCGGGCAGGTCGAAGGCATCCGGGTGCCGATGCCCCACTTCGGGGCGCTGCTCGACTGGGATGCATTTACGTCCCTGGCCGATCGCATTCGGGCCGCCGGGGTTCCTTTCATCATCGAGCCCAGAATCCGCTATCCGGGACAGCCGGGAGAGCAGGCGACGATGTTTCTTCTGGACCCCAGCGGCAACGCCCTCGAGTTCAAGAGCTTCAGACATCCGGAGCACGTCTTCACCGCATGAGGACGGCCTCGGTCGTCGTTATTGGTGGCGGCGTGATCGGGGCGAGCGTCGCGTACCACCTGGCCCGCCGCGGCTGGCGTCAGATCCTGGTGCTGGACCGCTCGCCCGGTCCCGGCCTGGGCAGCACCGGCAAGGCCACCGGCGGTTACCGAGCCCAATATGCCACGCCAATCAATGTGCGGCTGTCGCTGCTCTCACGGGAGAAGCTGCGTTGCTTCAGGGAAGAAACCGGCGGGGACGCGGGCTACCATCCGGCCGGTTATCTCTGGCTCGCTTCTACCGCCGGCGAGCTCGAAGTGCTTCGCTCCGCCCGGAGAGTTCAGCATCAGGAGGGACTGACCGAGGCAGTGGAGGTTGGAGTCCAAGAGATCGCGCGGCTCAATCCTGCGGTCAATCTCGATGAGGTAATCGGGGGAGCCTTCTGCCCCAGCGACGGCTTCATCCGTCCTCTGGGCCTCGTTGAAGGATACCTCGCCGCTGCCCAAAGGCTGGGCGTGAAGCTGGAGTGGCAGGTCGAGGTTACCGGAATCAGGCGCCGAGCCGACGACGGCGTCGCCCTGGTGGAGACCTCCAGCGGTCCGGTGTCTCCGGAAGCGGTGGTGAATGCGGCCGGTCCGTGGGCGGCCCAGGTTGCGCAGTGGGCTGGCTTCGATCTGCCGGTCGCCCCGCTCCGGCGACAGGTGGCCGCGACTGCACCGTCCAACCTCCTGCCGGAAAATATGCCGATGACCATCTTCACCAGCGACGGCTTCCATCTACGGGTGCGAGATGGCCGGATCCTGCTCCTCTGGCCCACGCCGGGAGTGCCGGGACGCCCGTTTGATACTGGCGTAGACGATGAGTGGGTTCATACGGTGGTGGCCAAGGCGCACTGCCGGATACCCGTCATGCGGCACGCGGCCATAGACCGGGACGCCTGCTGGGCAGGACTCTACGAGGTCTCGCCGGACAAGCACGCCATCCTCGGCGCTGCCCCAAACTGCCCCAACCTGTTTCTGGCCAATGGCTGCTCGGGGCACGGGGTGATGCATGCTCCGGCCCTGGGTCAGCTTCTAGCGGAGGTAATGAGCAATGGCGCGGCCTCGACTATGGACGTGAGCTCGCTCCGGCCCAGCCGGTTTCGGGAGGGGGAGCCGAATCCGGTTTCAGAGCTGTTATAGCCGCGCCAACCTGCCCGCCGTCACTGCGACTGTCCGGTGCGTGATGAAGTTGCTTTCGGCGAAGGTTCCGCAGCCGCCGGCTTAGGACCGGGCGGCAGATTCTGCTCCAGATATCGGGTCAGAAGGGAGAAGAGATGCAGCGTCGTCCCGTCCCCCTCGCAAATGCAGTGGGTCCGGTTGGGATACGTCATCATCGTGAAGGGCCGGTTGGCCGCAACCAGTGCATTGATCAGCCGCTCGGTGGCCTGATAGTGGACGTTGTCATCGCCCTCGCCATGTACCACCAGAAGGTTGCCTCGGAGCTTGTCCGCATAGGTTACTGGCGAGGCGTTCCGGTATGCCTCGGGACTCTGCTGGGGCAGCCCCAGGTAGCGCTCCTGATAAATCGTGTCATACATCCGCACGTCGGCTTCGGGTGCTACCGCCATGCCGGTCTGGTAGAGGTCGGGGTGCTGGAACATCAGATGCAAGGTCATCGAACCGCCGCCGCTCCAGCCCCACACGCCGATCCGGGTCGAGTCCACCCAGGGCCAGGTCCGCATGGTGCGAAGCGCCGCCGCCTGATCGTTCACGTTGACGACTCCATCCTTCTGGTAGATGACTTTCCGAAACTCGCGTCCGCGGGGCGCGGGCGTACCGCGATTGTCAATTGAGGCAACGACGTATCCCTTCTGGGTAAGCATGAGGTCCCAGAGGTAGCCAACCCCATTCCAGCGATCGAGCACGGTCTGTGTCGCCGGTCCGCCGTAGAGCTCGAAGAAGACCGGATACCGCCGGGTGGAGTCGAAGCCTGGGGGTTTCATCACCCAGGCGTCCAGCTGCAGACCCGGTCCCGCGGCCACCTTCATGAACTCAACTCGTCCCCGGCTCAGCTTGGCAACAGCATCTCTCAGCCTCCGATTTTCCACCAGGGTCCGGACCACCTTGTGATCGGGAAGGCTGACCAATTCGATGTGTTGGGGATTTCCGAACGACGAATACCCGTGAATTGCCCACCGACCATCGCTGGAGATGTAATACCCATGATAGCCCGCCTGGTTCTTGGGAGTCAGCCGCTCGGGCCGCCCCTTCCCGTCGATCCGGCTGCGGTAGAGATAGAGCTGGGTGGCGTTTTCGGGCGAGGCAGTGTAGTAGATCCAACCTCGGACTGAATCCCGTCCCACTACGAACGGCTCACCAAAGCTGCTGGCGGGATTGTGCAGGTCGAAGTTTCCCGGGGTGATGAGGCGCTGCTGCTTCCCATCCCGGGAGATGAGATACAGATGCCGATAGCCGTCGCGTTCGCTGATCCAGCTGAAGCTCTTTCCACCGTCGAGCCAGCGCAGGTCATTCCCCACGTCGACCCAGGCACTGTCCCGCTCGGTGTGCACCGTACGCACCTGGCCGGTCCGGGCATCTGCCAGCATCACGACCAGGGTGTTCTGCAGCCGGTTCAGCTGCTGGACCACGACCTCGCTGGAGTTCCCTGCCCAATCCATCCGCGCGATGTAGTTGTTGCGGGGATCACCGGGAACGTCGAGCCACACAGTGTTGCCGCCCGACGCGCTTACTACCCCCACTCGCGATGCCGAATTTGTGGTGCCTGCCTTGGGGTACTGCACCGGAATGGTAAAGGAGTAGAGCGAGTCGGTGTTGTTGATCAGCAGGAAATCCCGGACCCCGGATGCATCGAGCTGCCAATATGCGAGGTGAGCGCCATCGGGGCTCCAGCGGAACCCGTCACGAAGGTTCAACTCCTCTTCATAGACCCAGTCGAAGGTTCCGTTGATGATCGTGCGAGACCCGTCGTGGGTGAGCTGCGTGATGCGACCATCTCCGAGATCTTCGACGTACAGATTGTTCTCCCGGACATACGCGATCCGCTTTCCATCGGGTGAGAACTTGGCGAACATGAGGGTGGAAGGCTTGGCCTGAGCGCCGCCTAACTTTCGAAGGTTCCAGTTCGACAGGTCCAGCGACCAGAAGTCGCCCCGGGTGTTCTGCCGCCAGACCTTCTGCGAGTTGGTGAAGATCAGGAGCCTGCGCCTATCGGGCGAGACGCTGTAGTCCTCCACCGCGAGCGGCATCGAGTCACCGGGCGGCACCAACCTCCGGGTCGGTATCCAGACCTCCCGCTTCCCGGTGGCGGCATCATAGCGCACCAGGCTACGGCCTCCGGGCGTGGCGCTGTCGACCTCCAATTTCACATAGGCGGGCTCCTTTTCCAGCCAGCGAACCCGGCCCAGCTGCTCGGGAGCGAACTCCTCGGAGTTGAAGATCCGGTCGAGCGAAAGACTGTCCTGGGCGGCAAGTGTGGCAGAGAACAACAGCATCAGGGCCAAGGCCGAGGCAAAAGGACGTAAGCACGACATCACACATCTCCGGTCGGGGTAGAACGGGTTGGCCCAGAGTACGCAAAGGTTGACCTGAAGGTTACAACCCAGAGCCGAAGCCTTAACATTCTTCGCTAAAACGCAACCTGCCGGCGGGACGGAGGGTCAGATACTGGAATGTGACATCAGCGAGGCGCACCGAGCCTCATGCGGAACTGACGATCGGAGTGCCGGGTGAAGGCGATCGTCCTGGACCGCCACGGCGGGCCGGAGGTGCTGAGCATTCGCACCGTTCCAGACCCGACCCCGGGCCCGGGAGAGGTTCGGGTGCGGATCGAGGCCATCGGGCTGAACTTTGCCGAGGTCCTCTCTCGCAAGGGGCTGTACGGGTGGGCGCCGGCCATGCCCTACACGCCCGGGATGGAGGCGACCGGCACAATCGACGCACTCGGCACTGACGTCGAGGGACGCGCCCTGGGCGATCGGGTCATCGTCGGAGCGCAGCACGGCGCGTATGCCGAGAAGATCGTCGTTCCGGTGCGGCAGGCGCTGCCCGCCATCGCCGGCTATTCAACCGAGGAAAATGCAGCGATCGCGGTAAACTACCTCACCGCATGGGTTGCGCTCATGGAGGTGGCCCGGCTTCGCCCAACCGACCGCGTCCTCGTCACTGCCGCCGCAGGAGGCGTCGGCACCGCGGCCGTCCAGATCGCGACCCGGTTCGGCTGTGCCACGACAGGTCTGGCGGGGAGCGATCCGAAGCTCGAGGCGATCCGCGCCCTCGGCGCCGAGTCGGCAGTGAACTACCGGGGCAACAACTTTCAGTCGCGACTTCGAGCGGCAGCCGGGCAAGACCGCTTCGACGTGGTACTGGAGTTGGTCGGCGGCGAAGTCTTTCGCGCGGTGTGGCCGGTGCTGGCTCCGTACGGCCGCGTAGTTTCCGCCGGATTCGCCGGCCTTGCCCTGAATCGGTGGAACCCGCTTTCCTGGCTCCGCACCTGGCGCGATCTCCCCAAAGCAGATATCCGGTCTCTTGCACCTGGATCGCAAGGCTTCATGGCAACGCACATCGGCTATCTGCTGGACGACCCGCCGCGGCTGGCGCGGTATTGGGATAAGCTAATGGCGTTTGTAGCTGCGCAGGGCATTCGGCCGGTGGTAGGCTCCACCTTTGCCTTCGGCGACATGGCGGAGGCGCACCAATTCATGGAGTCGCGACGGAGCGTGGGCAAGATCGTGGTCCGGATATGATCAATCCGGTGTTCATCGGTAAAACCGTGGCGCTGAGTCTCCTTTCGTAGGTCCTCTCCGAGTCGGTCTTCCTGAAAAAAATTCGAGCATTCGGCACGTAATCTGCCAGGCAACCAGTGCTCGCACTGTTTCGCTGTGATTTCCACGCGATCGGCCAGAAATCTGGTGCCAGATCTGGCGCTCAGCTGCAGGTGCTTGCAACCCGTTCTCGTCCAAAGACCGATCCAGCCCGGCGTCGGTACCAACACTTCATAAGGAATTCAATTATGCACGGAATCATCAGACAGACCGGATTTCTGGTGGCACTGGGTGCCTTGAGCGCAGGCTGCGGAAGCCGCCACCAGGTTGAAGAGCCGACACCCCAGGTCGAGGCCCCTTCGTCCCCCGCTACGATCCCGTACACTCCGGTCAGTATGGAGAAGATCCCCGACGGACTGCTGGATGACGCTCATCGCTCGGTTCTGGAGCAGCGGATCTATTTCGGGTTCGATCAGTCCGATCTGAGTGCCGCCGCAC
Source organism: Gemmatimonadales bacterium (assembly GCA_036378855.1). Taxonomy (GTDB): domain Bacteria; phylum Gemmatimonadota; class Gemmatimonadetes; order Gemmatimonadales; family GWC2-71-9; genus CAVVWJ01. The sequence continues at coordinate 10,078 of DASUVR010000039.1, forward strand.
GACAGGCCCTCGAGGAGAAGGCGGAGGTGCTCCGCGCCACTCCGAACCTGTCCCTTCGAATCGAGGGACACGCAGACGAGCGTGGCTCCGATGAATACAATCTCGCGCTCAGCCAGCGGCGCTCAGCCGCCGCCAAGCGTTTCCTGGCCGGCCTCGGCATCTCGGCCGAACGAGTTGAGACTGTGGGTTATGGCGAGGAACACCCGCTCGATCAGGAAGAGTCGGAGGCGGCATGGGCCCGCAACCGGCGCGACGAGTTCAGGGTGACCTCGGGTCCGATAGCCCAGCAGTAATGCGCAGGTAAGCGAAGCGTCCCTTGGAAACCGCCCACGGTGAAAGCCGGGGGCGGTTTCGTTATTGTGACCAGTTCACCCCAGCCCTCGCATCAGAGTAGCTATGGCAACTCCCGCGGCCAGTAGGAGAATGGCGGCGCATCCCTTCTTGGCCGAGGGGTTGGTGCCCGGCTGAGCCGCTGGCGCTGCGGTCTCCCGTCCGGCCAGCGCGTCAGCAAACTCGCCGGCGGTGCCGAAGCGCTCCGCCGGATCCTTGGCCAGAGCACGGACGATGGCGGTCTCCACATGCTCGGGTATCTGAACCCGGGGCCGGAGTGGTGGAGGAGAGGAAGTAAATCGCAGCATCAGCGTGACCTGCGGGGTGGGCCCCTTGAACGGCGGCTGGCCGGCGAGCATCTCGTAAAGCACGCAGCCGAGCGCGAAGATATCACTCCGCCCGTCGATCGCTTTATCGCCGCTGGCCTGCTCCGGGCTCATATAGGTAGGAGTTCCGACGATCATGCCTGTGGCGGTGAGCTTCTCCGCTACTTCGCTCACCGCGCGGGCCACGCCGAAGTCGGCGACCAGGACCTGATCGCCCGAGAGCATGATGTTGTCGGGCTTGATGTCGCGGTGGACTACACCCCGCTCGTGGGCATAGGCGAGCGCGGCCGCCGCCGCAGTGCCGATCCGGAGCGCATCGTCAACCGGGAGCTGGTGCTCGCGTTGGAGCCGCTCATACACGTTTTCACCCTCGACCAGGGGCATGGTGAACCACAGCTGCCCACCACCCGCTTCGGGGGGACCCGCAGTCTCACCCGAGTCGAGGATGCCGAGGATGTTGGGATGCTGCAACTGCGCGGCTACGCGGATCTCCCGCTTGAAGCGATCGGCGCCCACGGTCGGACCGAGCTCGGGATGGAGCACCTTGAGCGCGATGGCGCGCTGGTTCTGGAGATCGCGCGCGAGGTAGACGGTCGCCATGCCGCCCCTGCCGAGCACACGTTCGACCTGGTAGCGGTCCACCAGGGCGGCTTGAATACCTGCCAGGTTATCTCGCAAAATGGCCAGTTCAGGATGGGATCGTCCAAGATGGCTGCGCCTGGAGCTCTCGGCTAGCCGCGCTATCGCTGATCCTCTCGGCCGGTCAACCGGACCAGGGCGGCTGTGGCTTCCTCCACCAGTTTCCGGTGGCCGGTCATCGGACGGTCATAGCGTCGCAGAAATTCGCGGTAGTAGTTCCGGGCCGACCCGGCGCGTCCGCTCTGCTCCTCGATCCGGCCGCGCTCGAGGTCAACTAAAGGCCTCAGCACCAGGCTGTATACCGTACTGGGATGAAGGAAATACGGGCCATCCACCCAGGTCAGCAGCCGAAGGGCCTGTGGGAAATCACCCGAGGCCGCCAGCCAACGCCCGCCGGCCAAGCGATCGACGCCTATGGTGTAGGGATGACGCGTGAAATCCGGAGCGGAGAGCGCCGCTTCCCGGTATTCCAGGTCCGCCATCGATCTACCGGCGGCCCCCGGGTTTTCTGACAGCGCAGCCTCAAAAACTCCCAGGGATCGATCGAGGGCGTTCGCGCTGGAGTCTCCACTCCCCCGAAGTGCTGCCCGCGCCCTGGTCAGCGCACCCCGGTCGCGCCGACCCACCGCAACCAAGCCGTCGAGCCACGCCACTTCCGCGCGGGCGGGTCCGTTCGTTCCGGCCAGGGTGACGGCGGCCTGGCGCCGCAGCTCGGCTTCAGCCGGCTCTATGGCTCCAAGCCAGGCTCCCACGACCGCCAGCCCATACACCTCCAGGGCCGCGGCTGAATCGGTTTCGCTGGCCACCAAACGATCCATGGCAACCAGCGCCGAATCCCACGCTCCTCGCTGGGCCCATGACAGTGCCAGCAGTCTACCATGGGTTGCCCGGCGAGCCGGCCGCGCGCCTGACTGGACGACCTTTGCGCTCACCTGAATCTGCTCGGCGGGCATGCCCTGGCGAAATGCGTCGTAAAAGCTCCCATCCGGCACGGCTTCCGGCTCGGGGTCCAGGGCAATGCTGTCGGCCAACACCCGAGTGAGCAGGCTATCGCCCCGCTCGATTGCGGCCAGAAAACGAAACTGCAACATCCTGTTGCCGTAGCCATCGGCCGTCAGGCTGGGGCCGGCGTCGAGCCGGGTGAGCTCCCGCAGACCGCGACCGGCCGCAGCCGTGTCTCTGTGCTCGAGGGCCAGCAGCATCAGATGTTCGTGCACCGGAATCAGGTTCGGATTGAGCTCGAGGGCCCGCAGAAATCCAGCCTGGGCCTCGGCTCGCGAGCGGCCCAGCATCGAACCGTTGTGAAACAGCTGGTCGGCGTAGTTCAGCCACCCGAACCAGGAGTTGGGATCTCGCTCAGTGAGCTGGTGGGCGCGGTCGAGGGCCAGGGCGACGCTATCGCGCGACCAGAGAATGATCGCCTCCGCCAGGAGACGCTCGGATTCAGGCAGCTCGAACCGATGGCGCTGGAGTGAGTCGATCAGCATTTCCAGTGGTGGTTTCACCGACCACTGCAAGGCATAGTGCTGCCGGGCATAGGCCAGCCAGAAGGCTGGATCCGCCTCTCTGGCGCGGCCGTATGAAGCGAATGCGCTGTCCCACCGGCCGCCGACGATCTGTCGCTCCCCTTCCAGGAATGCGCGCAGGGCCGGAACCGAGCGGGTCTTGAGTGCAGCCTCCAGACTGGGAGTAGGGGCCGATCCCCGAGTCCAGATCTGGCGCAGGAGAACGTGGACCGCGGAGTCGGTCAGCGCAGCTACTGAATCGGAGGCGCCGGAGACCGACGCGCGAGCCAGCGGGGCGGCGCTGCTGTCGGTCGAACGAAGAACGAAGTCCAGGCGCACACCGGCGCCTTCTCGCACGAGACTGCCTTGCACGATGCTGCCGGCCCCGAACCGGCGGGCCAGCGCCGCTCCTTCTGCGGGAGAGGAGAGTCCATCCGGTTTGGAATGGGCGAGCACGGTGTGGGCATCCACCACCCGGATGGCGGCCAGGCCGTCCAGCTCTGCACTCAGGGTAAACACCAGGTCGCGACCCAACCGGGAAAGCCCGGTGTCGGATCCGCTCGGCGTGAACGGCATAACTGCGATGCGTGAGGCTGACGGACTGACATCGGGTCGGGATCGGCCGGACCAGAGGCGAAGGCCCAGCCCAGCGGCCGCCAGAACGGCCAGCAGCGTCCCGCCGACGCGCCAGCTACGCCCAGTGGCACTCGAGGCAGGCACTGGAACGGTTGCCGTCTTCTGAGAGAGAGCGTCGGCGAACTCCTCTGCGGTACTGAAGCGGTCGGCTGGAGTCTTGGCCAGCGCCCGAACGATGGCACGCTCGATTTCCTGGGGAACGCTCTCCCTGACAGTACCGATCCGAGGTACCGGCTCCAGCATGCGCTTGGCGATGATGGCCTGGGCGGTAGGCCCGGTATAGGGCGGCTCTCCAGCAAGCATCTCGTATAGAACGCACCCGAGGGCGTAGATGTCCGTCCGGCCGTCCACCCGAGGATCGCCGGCTGCCTGCTCGGGACTCATGTAGTGTGGTGTGCCGAGTGCCAGGCCGGTCTCCGTCAGCCGCTCAGCGCCCGCGGCC
>DASUVR010000040.1:0-5860 GCA_036378855.1 Gemmatimonadales bacterium
AGCCATGGCATGAGCTCGGACACCGCCCGCGCGGATGCCGGAATGCACGACATGAACCGCTCGAGCAGCACCAGCACTGATTCCGCCAAGGGCAATCAGACCAAGTCGGGCGTGACCAACACCAAGACTGGTAAGTCCACAATGGGCAAGGGCGTCACCAAGACCCGCCCGGATCAGGGCCAGCCGGTCACCTCCAAGGGTGATACCGTCAGCTCCGGACCTGACAGTACCGGAGGCAACCGATAGTGTTTTCTCTCCTGCGCGGCGCGGCACCAGCCTGCCGCGCCCGGCGCAGGGGCCTGGTGGCTTAATGAGCATTCTCCCCGACGTTCGCAGCGCCCCCAGCATCCTGGTAGTCGACGACACCCCCACGGTGCGCCGCATGGCGCACCGGCTGTTGACCGAATGGGGTTTTCGAGTGTTCGAAGCTGAGAGCGGCGAAGAGGCGATCGAGGTACTGGAAACCGCAAAGGGAGGGGTTCAGCTGGTCATCGTGGACGTGATCCTACCGCTTCTCGACGGTGTCCAGGTAACGCAGCGTATCCAGGAGCGCTGGCCCGGACAGCGGACGCTGTACATGTCCGCCCACCCGGCTGAGGTGCTGGCGCAGCATGGGCTGACCGAGCTGAGCGTACCCTTTTTGGCGAAGCCTTTCACTCGCGACGAGCTGCTCACCAAGGTGAGTGAGTCCTTGGCCAAGCCCGTATCCCCCGCGCCGAGGCCGCCGCGCTAGACCCTGTCCCCCCCGAGCTCGTTGTGCACAAGCCGGCCCGAGAGTGTCCGGTGAGCGAGCCTCACTCCTCCGACAGCTGCGGGATCGTCAAAGCCCGGCGCGAACGACAGCTGGCGGTCGATGGTCAGGAGCGTGCGCGCCCCAGGGTGAAGTAAAAGGTCGCTCCCTGCCCCACCAAACCTTCGGCCCATACCTTCCCGCCGTGGCGATGGATGATGCGTTGAACCGTGGCCAGGCCGATACCGCTCCCGGGAAACTCTTGCTGGGAGTGCAGCCGCTGAAAGGGGCCGAACAGCCGGGCGGCGTAGGTCATTTCGAAGCCGGCTCCATTGTCGCGAATGAAGTAGGTCGGCTCGCCGGAGGTCTGGGTGACCCCAAACTCGATCCGTGGCTCCGGCTGCTTGCCGGTGAACTTCCAGGCGTTCTGCAGCAGATTCTCCAAGGCGATCTTCAATAGCTGGCCGTCCCCGGTTACCACCACTCCCGGTCGGATCCTCACCTCCACTTGACGATTCGGCTGTCCTTCGCGCAGCCGGCTCACCACCAGCTCTGCCACCTCACTGAGGTCTACGTCCTGGTCCCGCAGATCGGTCCGGGTAACCCGGGAGAGGTATAGCACGTCGTCGATCAGCTGTGCCATCTGCTGGCTGGCTTCCCGCACCCGGCTCAGGAACTTGCGTCCCTCATCGTCCAGCCGCTTTCCCTGACTCTCCAGAACGGCCCGGCTGAAACTGTCGATCCTTCTGAGCGGAGCGCGAAGGTCGTGAGAAACGGCGTAGCTGAAGCTCTCCAGCTCCCGATTCTTGTGCTCCAGCTCCCGGACCAGCTCGGCCCGGGTCTCGGCCAGCTCCAGCGCCGCCTGCTCGCTCTGCGCCAGTAAGGCGGCCTGGCGGCGGAGCAGCTCGTTCTTCTTCGCCAGCTCCACGAACACTGCCACCTTGGAGCGCACAAACTCCGGCACCACCGGCTTGACCAGGTAGTCCACGGCACCGACGGCGTATCCCCGGACCGCCTGGGTCTGGGTGGTGTCGGCCGCGGGGAGAAAGAGAATGGGGGTGTGGCGGGAGCGGTCGCGCTGCCGGATCAGCTCGGCGGTCTCGAACCCATCCATCTCCGGCATCTTCACGTCCAGCAGAATCACGGCAAAGTCGTCGCTCAACAGCCGCTTCAATGCCTCGCGCCCGGACTCGGCCCGGACCAGATTCTGCCCGAGATCCTCCAGCATGGCCTCCAGGGCAACCAGATTGGCGGGCTGGTCGTCGACGAGGAGAATATTGACCCGGTCGTCGGTGGGGTGGAGGGGCGGAGAGTCGGAGGCGCGGTCGGACAGACCTACGGTGAGGGCGGCCTCCAGACCCCCACCAAGCTCGTGCATGGATGGACTGTCTACCGTTCCGCCGCTCCGACCCTCCGACCCTCCGTCTAGCGGTACAGCCATACTCTCAGCAGCGACAGCAGCTGGTCCATATCAACCGGCTTGGCGATATAGTCTGACGCGCCGGCATCGATGCATTTCTCCCGGTCGCCCTTCATCGCCTTGGCCGTGACCGCAATGATGGGAAGGTTGCGGAAGCGCGGCATTTCCCGGATGGCCCGCATGGTCTCGTAGCCGTCCATCTCCGGCATCATCACATCCATCAAGACCACGTCGACGTCCGGAGTGTCCTGCAGCCGAGCGATGCCGTCTCTGCCGCTCTCGGCGTAGACCACCTTCATCTCGCTCCGCTCCAGGAAGGTGGTCAGGGCGAAGATGTTGCGGACGTCGTCGTCGACGATGAGCGCCTTTCGGCCGGTCAGGGTCGGGTCGGTGCGGTGGAGCTGCTCCAGCATGCGCTGCTTCGACTCGGGCAGCCGCGCGGTGACCCGATGGAGAAAGAGCGCCGTCTCATCCAGCAGCCGCTCGGGCGACTGCGCGTCCTTGATCACCACCGATTCGGCCATTCGGCGCAGCTCCGCCTCTTCCCGCTTGGTGAGCTGCTTCCCGGTATAGATGATGGTCGGCAGCTTCCGGAGCCCGATCTCGCCCTTGACCCGGGTGATCAGCTGGAAGCCGGTCATATCGGGGAGACCGAGATCCAGTACCATGCAGTCGAAGGCCTCCCGCTGCAGCGCCTCCAGCGCCTCTGCACCGGTGCTCACCGCCGTGGTAACCACGTCCCCATCGCCGATCAGCTCGGCGATGCTCTGCTGCTGGGCCTGGTCGTCTTCCACCACCAGCAGCCGCTTGACCGGCCGGTCCACAAAATTGTGGAGCGTGGTGAGCGCTTCGGAGAGCGATTCCTTGGTGGCCGGCTTGGTCATGAAATCGATCGCGCCGAGCCGCAGCCCTCGCTGCCAGTTCTCCTCTACCGAGATGATGTGCACCGGTATGTGCCGGGTGGACGCGTCGTGCTTCAGCCGGTCGAGGATGGTCCATCCATCGGCGTCGGGCAACCGAAGATCGAGCGTGACCGCGGTGGGTTGATACTCCCGGGCCAGTGCGAGGGCCCGGTCGGCCGACTGGGCCACCAGGCCCTTGAAGCCCCGTTCTCTCGCCAGATCGAGCAGTATCTGAGCGAAGTTGGGATCGTCCTCTGCGATCAGCAGGATCCGATCGCCTTCCTCGACGGTGGCACGATCGTCGTTGATTGCGCGCTCCACCACAGGAGCGAGCACCACCCGGGAGCTGGCGGTGAGCACCGGCTTCGGCTCGATCACCAGGCCGCTGCCGTTGCCCGAGTCCTCATCCACCGAGGGAGTCTCCACCGGCTGCGCCGGATAGATCAACGGGAGGTACAGGGTAAACGTGCTGCCCTCGCCCGGTGAGCTCTCGATCCTGATCTCGCCGCCCAGGAGCCGGGTGATCTGCCGGCTGATGGACAGGCCCAGACCGGTACCACCGTATTTGCGGCTGGTGGTGCCGTCGCCCTGCTGGAACGCCTCGAAGATGACGCCGTGCTTCTCCTTGGGAATACCGATGCCGGTATCGGTCACCGAGAACGCGATCACCGTATTGGCCGCGTTCAGCATCTCCTGCTCCGGATTCCATCCCTCCGTCGCCACCCGGGCCCGGAGCGAGACATTGCCTCGCTCGGTGAACTTGAAGGCATTCGACAGCAGGTTCTTGAGCACCTGCTGCAGCCGCTTGGTATCGGTCTGCAGCGCCGGAGGAAGGCTGGGTTCCAGAACGACGTCGAACTCCAGTCCCTTGAGATCGGCCACCTGCCGGAAGGTGCTCTCGACGAATTTCCGCACCTCGGCAAAGGACACCGTGGTCACGTCCACCGCCATGGTGCCGGATTCGATCTTCGACAGGTCGAGAATGTCGTTGATCAGGTCGAGCAGGTCGGAGCCGGAGCTGTGGATGGTCTGGGCGAAACCGACCTGACGGCTGGTGAGATTCCCGTCGGCGTTCTCGCTCAGGATCTGGGAAAGAATCAACAGGCTGTTGAGCGGGGTCCTGAGCTCGTGCGACATGTTGGCCAGGAACTCGGACTTGTACTTCGAGATGAGGGCGAGCTGCTCCGCCTTCTCCTCCAGCGCCACCTTGGCCTGTTCCACCTCCTTGTTCTTCTGCTCCACCTCGGCCTTCTGGCCGGCCAGCAGGTGGGCCTTTTCCTCCAGCTCCAGGTTGGTCTTCTGCAGCTCGTCCTGCTGGGCCCGGAGCAGGTCTTCCGATTTCTGCAGCGACCGGGTCTGCTGCTCCAGCCGCTTGTTGGTCTCGGTCAGCGCCTCCTGCTGCGACTGAAGACCTTCGGTGAGCGCCTGCGACTGCTTGAGCAGCTCTTCCGTCCGCATGTTGGCTTCGATGGTGTTGAGCACGATGCCGATGCTCTCCGCCAGCTGCTCCAGGAAGGTGAGGCGGATCTCATCGAACTGGTCGAAGGTCGCCAGCTCGAGCACCGCCTTGACCTCGCCTTCGAAGAGCACCGGCAGCACCACAATGCTGCGGGGTGGCGCCCCGCCGAGACCGGAGCTGATCTGGATGTAGTCCTGAGGAACCTGATTGATGATCAGCATCCGTCCCTCGATGGCGCACTGCCCTACCAGGCCCTCGCCCAGGCGGAACTCGCTGGACACGTGCTTGCGGTCGTTGTAGGCGTAGCTCGCCAGCAGCTTGAGCGTGGCCTCCTCGTTCGAGGGCTCCACCACATAGAAGACGCCGTGGTGGGCGGTAACCAGCGGCGCCAGATCCGACAGAATGAGCTGGGAGACCGCGCCGAGGTCCCGCTGGCCCTGCAGCATCCGGCTGAACTTGGCCAGGTTGGTCTTGAGCCAGTCCTGTTCCATGTTCTTCCGCGTCGTGTCGCGGAGGTTCCGGATCATCTCGTTGATGTTGTCCTTGAGCTCGGCCACCTCACCCTGGGCTTCGACCGCGATCGACCGGGTCAAGTCGCCCTTGGTTACGGCGGTGGCCACTTCGGCGATGGCTCGGACCTGAGTGGTGAGGTTTGCCGCCAGCTGATTCACGTTGCCGGTGAGGTCGCGCCAGATGCCGGCGGCTCCCGGCACCCTGGCCTGGCCGCCCAGCTTGCCGTCGATGCCCACCTCGCGGGCCACGTTCGTCACCTGGTCGGCGAAGGTGGCGAGTGTCTCCGTCATCCAGTTGATGGTGTCGGCCAGGGTGGCAATCTCGCCCTTCACCTCCACCCGGAGCTGCTGCTTCAGGTCGCCGTTGGCCACGGCGGTCACCACCTTGGCGATGCCCCGCACCTGAGCGGTGAGGTTGGCTGCCATCGAGTTCACGTTGTCGGTCAGGTCCTTCCACACACCGGCGACGCCGGTCACCTGGGCCTGGCCTCCCAAAGTTCCCTCGGTACCGACCTCGCGGGCCACGCGGGTGACCTCTGAGGCAAAGGAGTTGAGCTGGTCCACCATCGTATTCACGGTGTTCTTGAGCTCGAGAATCTCGCCCTGCACGTCCACCGTGATCTTCTTGTTCAGCTCGCCGCGCGCCACCGCAGTGGTCACGTCGGCGATGTTACGAACCTGCGCCGTCAGATTGCCCGCCATGTAATTCACGTTGTCGGTCAGGTCCTTCCAGGTGCCGGCGACGCCCTTCACGTAGGCCTGGCCGCCCAGCTTGCCTTCGGTACCCACCTCACGCGCCACCCGCGTCACTTCGGAAGCGAACGAGGAGAGCTGGTC
>DASUVR010000041.1:0-14675 GCA_036378855.1 Gemmatimonadales bacterium
TCAAGCCGGGGTTTTGGCCATCAGGCTTCGCTCGGCTTGTTCCGCCGCACGCTCCCGCTCGATCCATCGGCTGAACCGCTGCAGCAGCGAGGCCAGCACCTTGCGCGTGGCGTCGTCGGTGAGCCGAAGCTCGGCGTTGAACCGCAGATGCGCCTGAGCCACGAGCAGCTCGGGCGGTGGGAGAGTCCGGGCATGTACATGGGACAAAATCTGACGCAGGTGGTGCTGGGCCCGGGCGGTGCCGATCTGACTGGGAGATGCGCCCATCACGGCTACCGGCTTGCCCGCGAGGGGGGCCCGGCCTGGAAGCCGGGAGGCCCAATCGAGCGCGTTGCCCAGCACGCCGGGTATACCATCGTTGTACTCGGGTGTAGCGATCAGCAGCCCATCCGCTTGCTGCAGCACAGCCTTGAATGCGGCCACGCTTGGCGGGTCGCCCTCGGCCTCGACGTCAGCATTGTAAAACGGGAGATCGCCGATCTCGACGGTTTCGATCAGCATGCCCTGTGGCGCCAGCTCACGGGCCGCTTCGAGCAGAGCGCGGTTGTACGATTTCTTCCGGAGACTTCCGGCAAATCCAACGACGCGCTCAGGCACGAACCCGGCGCCCTGAGGTCATCCGAACGAGGACGAGTTGGTGCGCGCAGCCGGGACATGCCTCGAGATGCTCCGCTATCGCCAGGGCATCGGCCAGTTCCAGCCGGCTCACGAGGTAATACTCGATCTGCAGCACGGTTTTTTCGCAGGTCCAGCCAGGAGGATGTTCCATCACTCGAAGTCCGTAGCGGTGGGAGGCCGAAACACCAGATCAAAGGCCAGAAAGAGCGTCTTGGAAAAGGGATAGAACAAGGCCGGCAACACAACCATGAGGGCAATGCCGCCGTACAGGAGCGGTGTCCACGGCGGGTTGGGCCAGGTGTAAGCCAGTATGGCGAGAAAGATGGCCGCGAAGATCAGTTCTGCCGCAATCATGTTGAACATGTACGCGCCGACCTGATAGCCCTCTTCTCCCCGGGCCAGCCGGATACCGCAGACCGGACAGCGTTCCCGCATCCGGAGCCACCGTGAAAAGAGTGGACCGCCGCCGCAGTTGGGACATTGCAACAGGACTGCCCGCCCGAACAGGACCAGCGGCCGTCTCTCGGAGCTCGCCATGGGCCTCATTATATCAGGCCGGCTCGACTGCGCTACACGGACTACTTGCCGCCCTTTGGAGTTATCCGCCAGAGCTGCCCGTTGTCCTCGTCAGTCACTACGTACAGCTCGCCCCGGGCACCCTGTCGCACGTCTCGGATGCGCTTCCCCCTCTCCTTCAGCAAATGCTCTTCGCCGGTGACTCGGCCGTTCTCCATGCGGAGTCTGACCAGACTGGTAGCACCCATCCCTCCGATGAACAGGCTGCCCTTCCAGGCGGGAAAGGCATCGCCGGTGTAGAACTGCATTCCTGCCGGCGCGATAACCGGATCCCAGTAGTACACCGGCTGCTGGTATCCCTCCTTGGCGGTAACGGCGCCGGGAATGGACGCGCCGGAATATTCCTCGCCATAGGCGACGAGCGGCCAACCATAATTCTTGCCCTTCTCGATTCGGTTCAGCTCGTCCCCGCCGTTGGTGCCGTGCTCCACTTCCCACAGCTGGCCCTGGGGATCGAACGCGGCCGCCTGCACGTTTCGGTGCCCGAGGGTCCAGATTTCCGGCCGGGCATTCGGCTGGCCCACAAAGGGATTGTCCTCGGGAGCAGAGCCGTCAGGGTTGAGCCGAAGAATCTTGCCCATGTCGCTGTCCAGCCGCTGCGCCTGTGGTCTCATCTGCTTGTCCGATCTTTCGCCCAGGGTCACGTATAACTTGCCGTCGGGACCGAAGGCCAAGCGAGATCCGAAATGTTTGTCCCCGTCATAGGTGGGCATGGCGTGGAAGATCACCTTCACCTGGTCGAGGGTCTTCCCGTCCTGCGACAGCACCCCCTTGCCGACGCTGGTAGCGTTGCCGCCGGTGCGGGGCTCGGCGAAGCTCCAGTAGATGGTGCGATCGCTGGTGAAGGAGGGACTGAGTGCGGCATCGAGCAACCCACCCTGTCCCCGCGCGTCGACCTTGGGCAGATTGGCGATCGGTGAACCGACATCTCCCGCGGCAGAGATCACCCGCATCCGGCCGGGCCGCTCGGTGATGAGCAGGTCTCCGCCCGGCAGCGGTTCGACCGACCAGGGGTGCTCCAGCCCGCGCGCCACGACGGTAACGTCGAACGCGACGTTGGACTTGTCCTCACAAGCGCGGGTCTGGCCGGGAAAGGCCGGCTGCTGATTGGCCGCGTTAGGCTCCCGCGTCTCCAGGGACTTGCAGGTGGCTGTGCCGCCGGCCGTGGACCGCCGGCCCCCAGCGGCCTTGCTCGAGTCTGCAGCGCAGGCCAGACCCGCGGCCATGATGCCGGCAAACAGTAGAAAGGGATATTGTTGGTGAACCATGATTCCTCATCCAGAAGTGCGTAGCACTGGCGAACAATGCTCCATACAGCCAAAGTATCGTCTGACCCGACAACCGGAGCAATCCATGTTCGAGCGTTACAGGTGACTCGGCTCCTCGCTCTGTTGCTCTGCGCAACTGCGGCTGGTGGCCCGCTCTGGGCCCAGTCTCTACTCGACCGGCCTCCCAATATCTCCGGCGGGTGGGTGGCACCCGCCGGCACCATCCAGTTCAATTTCCTCCATCGTTTCGTCCGCAGCGATGAGCCGGAGCGGAAGATCACCAGCTTTCCGACGTTTCTGCTCGGCACCGGCCTGCTCAAACGCGGCATGCTCGGCTTTCTCTACTCGACCAACTCGACCCTTGCTCCCCGCTATCCCAACGAGTGGGAGTTCTTTGGACGATGGCTCGCGCTGTCGCAAGACGCCGGCGCCGCCCTGGATCTAAGCGGACAGTTGGGCTATAACCTTGCGGCAGAGGGGCTGGACGGTGAAATCTCCGTCGCGCGCGGCCTCGGCAAGGTGCGACTGCTCGGGGTAACCCGGTTCCTGGATGATCCAGCGGAGAGTGGCCATGTAGACGTTGCGGTGGGCGGAGGATTAGTGCTTCGACTCCACCGATACGTTGCGTTAGCGGGAGATGCGGTCACCCTCACCCAGCGCGACTCGCTCCTGGGCGAAAAGGTCGCCTGGAGCGCCGGGCTGCAGCTGGCTATCCCGAACACGCCCCATACGCTGTCGCTTCAGGCCACCAACACCAACACCGCCACTCTGCAAGGTGCCTCTCGCGGCAGCAGCCAGGTCCGCTATGGCTTTGAGTTCACGATCCCGATCACGCTCTCGCGCTACTTCGGAAAGCACCAGGCACCGCCGCCGCCGCCGGCGGCAGGAGTCACCGCCGCGGGAGACACCTCCCTGGCCGCCAGCAAGGGATCGTTCAAGGCGGGCATCAAGAGCCTGGCTTTCCAACCCAACCGGATAGAGATCACTGCTGGAACTACGGTAACCTGGACCAACAACGATCCTCTGGAGCACACCGTGACCGCGGCGGACCGAAGCTTCGACTCCGGTTTGATCAAGTCGGGCGGCACCTGGCGCTACACCTTCACCCGGCCAGGCACCTACCAGTTCTCCTGTCAACCACATCCCTTCATGAAGGGCGTGGTGATCGTGAAGGAGGGCCCATGAGCCGCGCCCATGGCCGGCTCGCCGTAGCGAGCCTGACGTTGGCGGCGATACTGGTCGCCTGTTTCTCCGAGCATTCGCCAGCGGGACCGGACAACGCGACCTTATGCACCAACCCCGGAGGCTCGGTCGTCAACGGGTCGACACTGGTGATCATCCGCGAGTTCGCCTTCGAGACTCAGAACGTGACCGTCCAGGCAGGAGCCAGCGTCACCTGGGTCAACTGTGAGACCTCGGGCACCGCTCACACCTCCACCAGCGACCAGGATGTCTGGAGCTCACCCCTGCTTGGCGCGGGCGAGGCGTTTACCCAGACCTTCGATACGCCTGGCGTTTTTCCCTATCATTGCGATCCTCACCCGTTCATGACCGGCACGGTCACCGTCGAATAGGCAGTCATGCGGCTACTCATCACCGGGACCGACATCGGCGTGGGCAAGACCTGGGTTGCCTGTGGCCTCGCTCGCGCACTGGGGGAGGCGGGCAAATCGGTGGTCGCCATCAAGCCGGTAGAGACCGGCTGTTCAGGTCAGCCGAGCAAGGGCGAAGACGGGGTGCGACTGGCCCGGGCAACGGGACAGAGTCACCCCGGCAGCGCGATCATTCGTCTGCCGGACCCAGTGGCTCCGGTGCTGGCCAGCGAGCGGGCCGGCGCGGAGATCGATTTCGACGCATTGATTCTAAAGATCGAGCGCTTCAGCGATGGGGCCGAGGTTACGCTCATCGAGGGAACAGGAGGGTTGCTCACGCCGATTACCTGGGAGTGGAACATGGTGGATCTGGCGCGATCCATCGGCGCCGCGGCCCTCATTGTCGGAGTCGACCGGACCGGTATCATCAACCACACCTTGTTGACGCTGAGTGCGCTGGAACTGGCGGGTGTTCCGGCTGCAGGAGTGGTACTGACCACCCCCGAGCCGAAGGATCAGTCTGCCGGAACCAATGGGGCCGCCATCGCACGGCTCTCCGGCGTCGACCGGGTGCTCACGCTGCCCCGTTCAGAAGATGATTCGGCGGCTGCCGGTCTGGTAGCGCCCGTGCTGGAGTGGCTGCCGCGAGTGGGCGCGCCGGCTTGACTGCAGCCAGCTAGCGGGCCACTACTGCGGCCGAGGGCGGCGCATGCGTGCTGTCGGGCCAGACCTTGTTGGCCTCGAGCAGGTAGTCGGTCAGCACCCGTTCGTCGCCGGCTCGCCGCCGAAGCGAATCGGCAAAAGCGCGGTGATCGGCGAAGATGTCGTGCCGCTGCAACGGATCGGTGAACGCGTCGAACACCTGTGCCCGGCCGCTGGATGGGTCGACCACCATGCTGTAGCGATCCTTTTCTCCCAGCGTCGCCGTTTCCCGCTGCAAGACGAAGCTGGGCGATCGCCCTTGAGTCAGCAGACTCGAGCCCATCCACGGGTTGGGGTCCCGGATACCCACCAGGTCCGACAGTGTGGGCGCAATATCCAGCAGGCTGGCCGGCTCATCCCTGGGGCCCCGTGGCAGACGCGGGTGCTCGCCGTACATGATCAGCGGTACCCACACGGTCTCTCGATACCCATTCAGCTGTCCCGCCGGCCCGTGTTCCCCCAGGTTGTATCCGTGATCTCCGGTAATCACTACGAGCGTCCGGCTGAACCACGGCTCCCGCTTGAGCGAGTCGAAGAACTCGCGAAGGACGTCATCGGTGTACCGCATGGTATAGCGGATTGCCACGTTGGGCTTGTCGGCTGGTCCGACGACAAATCGGGGCTCCGGGCTCCGGAACGGGATGTGATTGGTGGCTGACGCTATGGTTATCATCCAGGGCTTCGAGCCCCGCGCCATTTCACGGATCCGATCGGCCGCGCGATGAAACAGGACCCGGTCTCCGCCCGCCCGGTTGAAGGTGTAGTCGTCAAACCAACGGCGCACCCAGATAGTCTCGCCGTCCCAGTCGGGATCGAAGCCGGTGAAATACTCCGCATGGTAGCCGTGGCGCCGCAACACCGAGGGGAGACATTCCAGTGAGGTATAGGTGAACTGATTGGTGATGTTGTAGAATGAGTGCGGTTTTATCGAGCACAAACCGCTGACAAACCCGCTCACCGTCGGGGGCCCCATGCTGAGGTGGCGGCGCCAATACCCCGCCTTGCCGCTCCTGGTGGCCAGGCTGTCGAGGAACGGGGTCACCGATGAGGTAGTATCCGGCCGGAGGAAGCCAGTGTTCCAGCCGCGGAAGGTCTCCAGCTGGATATAAATGATGTTCCAGGGTTTTTCGCTCCGGGGCTGAGCGCCAACCGGTACGCGAATCAGCGGCCGCTCCGGATCGCTGAAGCGCCACGCCGTATCGTTGCTGTTGGCAAACCAGTTGCGCTGATACTCGCGCGCCAGAGAATCGAGCTGAGCCGGCCGCTCCCCCGCGGCAAGGTCCTTCCTCGCTTCGGCGTACAGGGTGACGATCTCCGGCTGAACTCGGATCATCCGGTTCACGCCCATCGTCTTGTAGTTGTAAAAGTAGAGCGGGACGGCCAGCGGCAGCAGCGCGACGGCAGCGGCAAGGGCCCGGGGTCTAAGTCGCGGAAGCTGATGCGCGTTCCGCATCAGCCGGCGTCCCAACCACCAGAGCGCGAGCGGCATCACCAGCAGCAGCACGAACGGCAGCCCCGGGCCACCCTTGTCGGTGGCGAAGATATGTCCCATGTCTTCGTCCCAAGCGTTCACCCGGAAGTAGGTCAGCAGCAGGCTGCGCGTGAGGTGTATGCCCATGAAGCGCAGCACCTCGTTGTCCGCGTGGTCCAGGGCAACCACCAGCATCAGCAGCCAGAGCTCCACCAGATGAACCCGGCGGGCCAGAACGGGACGGACCGGCCGGTGATACCACACCAGCCACGCCACCGCCACCGGAGCAGCGACGATCATGACGCCGAGCAGGTTGTAGAACAGGGCGTAGGGGAAGTAGCGGATGGGGTGAATGACGTAGGGGCCGCCGTAGGGCGCGGGTCGGGCGAACAGCAGGATTTCCTGGATCCCCATGACCAGCCAGGCAAGCGCGGCGAGACCCAGCGTTACGCTGAGCTCCTGGGCCCCCGACGTCCGCTCAGTCGTTGTCATAGGCAGCACGATAGACGTTCATCCGAGTTCACGCTCCTGGGATCCAATGAGGCCGAATGACCAACCAAGCTGGCACCGCCCGACTCCCCCTCGATCTTAAGGACACCGTGGTGCTGCGAGGCATAGGTATCCTCGCCATTGTGCTGCATAATCTTTACCACTCCATCCCCAAAGCAGTCCTGGAAATGGAGTTTGGATTCCTCCCCGACCGCTTTCCCCGTTTTCTGGCCACCGTAGGCGACCCCAGGCAGACCTTTCAGACCCTGTTCTCCTACTTTGGCCACTTCGGCGTCCAGCTCTTCATCTTCCTGTCCGCCTACGGCCTGGCGCTCAAATACTGGCAGACTCCGTCCTGGAGCGGGTTCGTGTGGAGCCGGGTCCGGAAGATCTATCCGATGTGGTTTCTGGCACTGGGATTCTGGCTGATCCTCAGGGTTATCGAGTACCGGGCAGGGGGGTTTCCAGCATTCTTCATGCAGAACCTGGACGACCTGGTTCTCACCACCCTGGGGATCATCAGCATAGTGCCGTTCTATGGTCTTCCTCCGGTGGGCCCTTGGTGGTTCCTGGCGTTCATCATGCAGTTCTACTGGCTGTGGCCGAGCATGGCCCGGTTCATAGCGAGAGTGGGCAAGCCCGCCCTGCTGCTGCTGGCAGCCGCCGGTGTGGTCGCTACGATGTTCCTGAACCCCATTACGTCGCACAGATGGTGGATCGATCTGGTCGAAACTCCCATCGGCCACCTGCCGGAGCTCTGTCTCGGGATTGCCTACGCACGCTACGGGGTCAGGATCGGACTGGGGGCTGTGTTGCTCGCCATTCCCGTCTTCATTCTGGGGAATCTGTATGCCCTGGTCTGGCCGCTCACCTTCATCTGCGCGCTGACCTTTATGCTTTACCTCTACCGCTTGACCGGCCACATCCTCCGAAATCAGCGATTCCTTCAGTTCGTGGGAGAGGTGTCCATGCCCCTCTTCTTCGTGAACGGCTATCTACGCAGCCCGTTTCGCATCATAGCTATCTCGGCCCAGCGCTGGTACGTCACCCTGCTTTCGGGCCTGGCATTCGCGGCGTTCTCCATTGTGGTCGCGTACGGAATGCTCCGCCTGGAGCAGTGGCTGTTCGAGCGCAAGGGAGCGGAGCGGAAGCTGAGCCAGGCAGCGCCCTGATTCACTCTGCCGCGGCCTTTCCCAGCTCCTGGTCGATGGCATCGAGCACCCAGCGCCGGACCCAGGCGCGCTTGTCATCGCGGTGACGAACCAGAATGCTCAGGGCCTGGCTATCGCCGTCCCTCGCCCGAGTAGCCAGCGTGATCGCTGCCAGCTCCTGTTGGCCCAGGACCTTCTCCAGGCCATCCACAATCGCCGAATCCGCAACCTGAACCGAGGCGGCAATGGCCGCCGTCTGAATGACGTCACGGTACGAGGGCGTGGTCAGGCCGGCCAGCACCGCGGGCTTCGCGCCGGCGGAATCGAGTCGCGCGAGCACCGCGAGCGCCTGGGCTCGCACCTGATAGCTCGAGTCCTTCTGCCAGGCTGCCAGCGCCAGGTCCCGGGCCTTCTCTCCGCCAACTGAGCCCAGCGCTCTCAATGCTGCCTCGCGCACCGCAGCGGAGGTGTCGCGAGCAGCTGCCTCCAGCGCGGGGACAGCGGCCTTCGGCTCAAATTGGCCCAGAGCGGCGGCCGCCTCGGCTCGAACCCGATAGTAGTCCGCCGAGCGTGTCGCCCGTGCCAGGGCAGCGGCAGCCACAGAGTCGCTGGTGCGGCGACCAAGCTGCTCGATCACCCAGGCTCGATTCCACACGTTCGGGTCCCGGGCCAGCTGCATCTGGAGCCAGTCGGTAGGCTGCTCGAACGTGAGCTTCTTCAGCAGCGAATTGTCTTCATCGAACACCACCATCGTCGGAGCCGACCGCAGGCCTCCGATCCGCAGCACCTGCTCCCGCTGATCGAGCAGGACCCGAGTCCGCACATCCCCCCGCGCCGTGGCCACGCGAACCGAGATCTGGCCCCGGAACACGGCGGGCGTGGAGTAACGGAGACCGCTGCTGTCGGCCTTGGCCGTGTCCACCTGCGTCTGTCGTACCGTGAGAGCCAGCGTTCCCTCGAGCGAATCGTAGGCAGTGCTCACCACCACCTCGGGGTACCCAGTCTGGTACACCCATTGGTCCCAGAACCAGCTCAGGTTTCTCCCGGTGGCCTCGAGCACCGCGCGCCGGAGATCGTCGCTCAGCGCACTGCCGAACGCATGACGGGTCAGGTACCGATTGATCGAGGCCCAGAACCGCTCGGTGCCCAGCTGCTGCTTTAGCATCTCCAGCACCAGAGCCCCTTTGACGTAGACGATGTTGCTGTTGTACGCGGCGAGGGGAACGCGCCGGCGGCTGTCGAGCTCCAGGAGCTGGCGGTACTCGTCCAGGTAATAATCCTCCTCCTCCCGACGCCCTTGCTTTGCGGCCCAGTACTGTCCGGCCATGAACTCGGCCATGCCCTCGTTGAGCCAGTAGTTGACCCAGTTTCCCGTGGTGACCAGGTTGCCGAACCACTGGTGGGCCAGCTCGTGCGGAATCAACGACCGCTGGTACCAGGGTCGATCCTGGTAGGCTCGGGCATCGGGAAGCCAGTCTACCAACGTCGTAGCGCCGACGTTCTCCATGCCTCCGATGAAGTCGGTGACTGTCGCCTGCGAGTACTGCGGCCAGGGATACTTGACCCCGGTGAGCCGGGTGTAGACGTCCATCAGATCGGGCGTCATGCCGAACAGGCGCCGGGCATTGGGTGCGTCCTCGGGGTACACGTAGTAGCTCAGGGGGATATCCCGCCACTTGTCGGCCAGCCGGGTGAATGGGGCGATCACCAAGGAGATGAGATAGGTCGACGCCGGCCGTTCCTGTCTCCACTGCACCGTGTGGGTTCGCTTGGGGCGGGGCACATCGCTGATCTGCCTCCCGTTGGAAACCACGGTGTAACCGGCCGGAACCGTGGCGATCAGATCCCAGGTGGCCTTGTCGTGCGGAGCCCCGTAGGTGGGAATCCAGTAGGGATTTCCGTCGGTCCCTCCGCCGCTGTAGATCTGCTGCGGCCGATGCGGCCGATCTGCTTCTGCCTTGAAGAAGTAGAGCCCCCTCCCCTGCCGGATCTTTCCCCGGTAGTCCACGGTGACGCGGACGGTGTCACGGAATCTGGCGGGCTTGGGTAGACGGATCGAGATAGAGTCCCCCGGACGACTGAACCGAAGGGGAACAGCCCGGCCGCTCGTCCGGCCAACCGACCCGTTTACCGACCGAACCGAGAGCCGTCGGCCCATGTCCAGCACGATTGAATCGAGGCCGGGCCTGAGCGAGACGATCGTGGTGGTGACCTTGCCGTCGAAAGCGGTTGCGTCCCAGTCGAAGTTGCGGACTTCGATCCGCTGGTGGATCAGGTCGTAATCGTGCGAAGGAGTGTCTCGGCCGGAGAGGATGCGTTCGGCGTTGGTTTGCTGAGCGCCAGTGAGTTGGACAAAAAAGAGGCACCTCATCCCGAGCACTCCCATCGCGCAGCGATGGGGTGAGAGGGACCTGCTCAACCAGCTCCGGAGACCTGCAGAGTAGCTCCCTCCCCATCGCGGCGCTCTGGGTCGGGATGAGGTGCGCTGTGGGATCACAGAGACAGGGTCAGCTGGGCCAGCGGGGCAAAGGTTAGGCGGTGATGCCGGGTGGGACCGTTAATCCGGAGTCCTTCCTGGTGCTCCTCGGTACCGTAGCCCACGTTGGTGTCCCAGCCGTATCCGGGGTGCCGGGTGGCCAGCCGGTGCATCAGTCTGTCGCGGATGGTTTTGGCGAGAATGGCGGCCGCGGAGATCGACTGACAGCGCGCATCCCCATCGACCAGGGCATCGTGGGCATAGCCGATTTCAGGCAAGGGCAGCCCATCGATAAGGATGCGGTAGGGTTGTCCGCTGTCGAGGTAGCCCCGACCACATTGGCCCAAAGGAAACCGAGCCAGCGACGAGCGCCGGATCAGACAGGCGATGGCCCGCCGCATCGCGATGGCGCTGGCAACCCGAATGTTGTAGCGGTCGATCTCGTGAGCGGAGGCGGCGCCCACCCCGAAGGCCATGGCCCTCCGGCGGACCCGTTCGGCCAGACGGGCTCGGACCGAGGCAGGAAGGATCTTGCTGTCGCGGAGCCCGCGCACGGCGCTGCAGCCGATGGGAAAAACAACGGCCGCGGCCACCACTGGACCTGCCAGGGGGCCACGGCCAACCTCGTCCACCCCGACGAGGAGGTGCTCCTCCGCCCAAACGGCCCGTTCGCGGACCAGAGTAGGGCGTGGAGCCATGGGGTCAGCTCTCGCGCTTCTCCCGGATTCGGGCGGCCTTGCCGCTCAGCGCGCGGAGATAGTACAGCTTCGCGCGGCGCACCCGTCCCCGGCGAACCAGCTCGACCGAGGCAATCGTGGGGCTGTGGACCGGGAAGAGACGCTCGACACCAACACCCGCCGAGATCTTGCGGACCGTGAAGGTCTCGCTGATGCCGCCACCCCGTTTGGCGATGACCAGCCCCTCGAACGCCTGAAGACGCTCCTTGTCACCCTCGCGGACGCGAACCATGACCCGGACGGTATCTCCCGGATCGAATGCAGGAATGTCCGTGCGCAAGCCCTCACGGGCCACTTCTGCCAATCGTTCCATGGTCCCATCCTCCTTCAGTCCAGCGTTGGGTCGAGAAGCTGCAACATCTTAAATCAGCGAGCGCGTTTTGTCATCCCGGTCTGCGGGAGCACGTCATTCCGAGCGCTTAGTTGTCACCCCGAGCGAAGCGAGGGGACAAACCTATGCTCGGGATGACTCGCCATGCTTCTCCCACAGATCCGGCCGGCGCTCCCGGGTCAGCCGTTCGGCTTCCTGCTGCCGCCAGACCGAGATCTCCGCATGGTTGCCGGACCGCAGCACCTCAGGGACCTCGAGCCCGCGATATTGCGGCGGCCTGGTATAGCTCGGCGGGCTGAGGACGCCGTCGTAGTGCGAGTCTGAGCTGGCCGACTCGTGATCGCTCAACGCTCCTGGAAGGAGCCGCACCACAGCGTCGATTACGCAGAGCGCCGCGGGCTCTCCTCCCGACAGGACGAAGTCTCCAATCGAGAGCTCTTCGGTGGCGAGCGCGTCGGCCACTCTCTGGTCCACGTCCTTGTAGTGACCGCAGAGCAGAGTCAGCCGTTCACCCAAAGAAAACCGCACGGCGTCATCGTGGCTGAACCGCCGGCCCCGGGCCGAGAGCAGGACGATGGCCCCGGTGGGCCGCAGCGTTTCTACCGCCTCGAAGAACGGCTCCGGCTTGAGCACCATTCCGGCGCCGCCGCCATAGGCGTAGTCATCAACCGTGGCGTGGCGGTCGTGCGTGAAGTCGCGCAGCTGCACCAGCCGATACTGCACCAATCCCGCCGCTGCGGCCCGGCCCGGGATGCTCGCGGCGAGATAGGGGGCGATGACTTCGGGGAACAGGGTGACAACGTCGATGGTCAACGTCGGTACGGCGGAACGTCGGTACGGCGGTACGTTCTCGTCCCTGGGTTTCATTGGGAGCCTCCGCCTTTCCTGCAACTACCGCCGTACCGCCCTACCGCCGTACCGCCCTACCGCCCTCATTCCAGCAGGCCCTCCGGCGGACTCACCACCAACCGCCGCCCGGCCCGATCCACCTGCCGCACGAACTCCTTTTTATACGGCAGCAGGAATTCGCGTTTGGGCCCCTGCACCTCGATCATCAGCCCCGACGGCAGCTCGTACACCGCGGAGACCAGACCCAGCGGCGTCTCGTCAGCCAGGCGGACTGAGAAGCCGTCCAGCTCGTGGAGATATACCTCATCGTCCGCCGGCGGCGTCAGCTGCTCGCCCGGCACGCCGAGAAACGTGCTTCGAAACGGGTCCAGCGCGTCGCGGCTGTCCACCCCCGCGAACTTCACCAGCCACTCGCGATGGTATTCTCGGCTGCGCTCGACGGTGAGCGGTCCGGCGAGCGTTTCCCCCGCCAGATCCACCACCCAGAGCTGCCGGCCCGGCGCGAAGTGGGTCCCGGGATCAGCGGTCAACGGAAACAGAGTGCAATCGCCCTTGAGGCCGTGCGGCTTCCTCAGTCTCCCGACGACTACCATACTTACGCCGTTGCAGATCCCGCTTACGCTTTTGCGGTTCCCGCTGTTTGGAACACTCCCGCCTGCTTCAGCAGCGACTGCACGGTGTTAGAGGGCGTAGCGCCCTTGGCGATCCACTGCCGCGCCTTGTCGGCGTCAACCTTGACCTTGTCGGCCGCGGTCTGCCCCTTGGGATTGTATGTGCCGATGATCTCGATGAAGCGTCCATCGCGCGGCGCCTCCTGATCGGCGATCACGATGCGGTAGAGGGGAAGCTTCTTCCGGCCGATCCGGCGGAGACGAATGCGAGTTGCCATAGTAGTGTCCTGGCTACGGGTTAACCGGGGAATCCGCCGCGTCCGAAGGGCAGCTTCAGACCGGCGCCTCCGGTCTTCCCCGCGATCTTCATGAACTTCTGCATCTGCTTGAACTGCGCGAGCAAGGTATTCACTTCCTGCACCGTGCGGCCTGACCCTTTGGCAATGCGCAGGCGACGCTGGCCGTTGATGAGGTCGGGGTTGGACCGCTCTTTCGGGGTCATCGACAGCACGATGGCCTCCACGTGCTTCAACTTCTTGTCATCGATCTTGGCGGCCTGCAGCATGGCCGGATTCATTCCGGGCAACAACCCGAGCACGTTCTTGAGCGGCCCCATCTTCTGCATCTGCTTCATGGCGCCCAGAAAGTCGCTCAGGTCGAGCCCCTTCTTCGAGGTGACCTTCTTGGCCAGCCGCTCGGCTTCCTTTTCGTCTACCGCGCTCTGCGCCTTCTCCACCAGCGACAGGATGTCGCCCTGCTGCAGGATTCTTCCCGCCAGCCGGTCGGGATGGAACGGCTCCAGCGCGTCCAGCCGCTCTCCCACGCCGATGTACTTGATCGGCGCGTGAGTGGTTCCGTAAATGGAGAGCGCCGCACCACCCCGGGCGTCGCCGTCCATCTTGGTGAGCACCACGCCGGTGATACCCAGCGCGTCGTGAAACCCCTTGGCAATGCGGACGGCGTCCTGGCCGGTCATGCCGTCAGCCACGAGCAGAATTTCGTGAGGGGTGACCGCCGCCTTGAGCCGCTTGAGCTCATCCATCATTTCGTCGTCGATCTGGAGCCGGCCCGCGGTATCCACGATGACGCTTCGAGCCCGGGCCTTACCAGCGGCGGCGATGCCGTCGCGGACGATCTTCACCACGTCCTGCGACGCATTGTCGCTGTGGACGCCCACGTCTACCTGGCGACCCAGGGTGTGCAGCTGGTCTATGGCCGCGGGGCGGTACACGTCCGCCGCCACCAGGTACGGGGCCTTCTGCTCCAGCTTGAGCCGACGGGCAAGCTTTCCCGCCGTCGTCGTCTTTCCCGATCCCTGCAGTCCCACCAGCAGGATGACGGTCGGCGGGACCGACGCGTAGGCGATCGGGGCCTGCTTCTCGCCCAGCAGCGCTACCAGCTCGTCGTAGACGATCTTGACGATCTGGTGCCCGGGGCGGACCTCCTTGATGGAAAGGACGCCGACGGCCTTGGCCTGCACCCGCTCCAGGAAGTCGCGGGTCAGATCGAAGCTGACGTCGGCCTCGAGCAGGATCCGGCGGATCTCCCGGAGCCCCTCTTTGACCGCATCTTCCGTCAGAACACCGCGCCCCGTGAGGCGCTGCAACGTGTCGTTGAGTTTCTGGGACAGCTCTTCGAACATAAGCCCGTAAGCATAACCCCGGGGCGGGCTTTGAACAAGCCGCCGGGACCGGGCCGGTGTAGCTTTACCGTCCTGGAGATTCGATATGACCGTGATCCCGCAGGTCATCGACGCCGAAGCCAAGCAGGCCCAGCTCGACCGCATGAAGCGGCGGGCCACGGG
>DASUVR010000042.1:0-12318 GCA_036378855.1 Gemmatimonadales bacterium
GTGGCGATGCTGCCGGCCGGCGCCGGTCCGACCAGCTCGAAATACTGCGGCGGGCCCGACGCGACGGTGTAGCCCGACGCCATTTGCTCCTTGAATTGCTCGGGCAGCGGCTGCCGGAACGTGGAATTGTTCATGCCGAGCGGCTGGAAAATGTGCTTGTCGAGATAGTCGTCGAACTTCTCGCCCGACACGCGCTGGATGACGTAGCCCTCGAGCGTCACGCAGTAGTTGCAATACGAAGGCACCTCGCCCGGCGGGAAAATGCGCGACGGCTGCGTCTCCCGCAAATAGGTTTCGATCGGCATGAGCCGCGCCGGATCGCTCGTCATCAGGCCGCGCACCAGCTCCTCGAAGCCGCTCGTGTGTGTCATCAGTTGATGCAGCGTGACCGGCTTGCCGTACGCATCGGGGACGGGGATGTCCAGGTACTGCTTGATGTCACCTTCGAGATCGAGCTTGCCCTGCTCGACCAGCTGCATCACCGCGGTCCAGGTGAAGAGCTTGGAGACCGAGCCGGGCCGGAACAGCGTCAGGTCGGGATCGACCGGCTTCTTCCGTTTGAGGTCGGCGTAGCCATAGCCCTTCTTGAAGAGCACCTCGCCATCCTTGACCACCGTCACTACCGCACCGGGGACGTCACCTCGCTGTAGGGCGTAGGGAAGGAAGCCATCGAGCCAGGCTTGAACATCGGACCGGGTGAGCTGCGCAACGCCTGCCGGGGGGCCCTCGGGCCCGGCTCGCTCGATCGAAGGTGCCGGCGGCCGCTGCGCCGGGCGTTGGGCCGCCAGGTCATTCCCGCCGAGAGTCGACGCCGCGAGGAGCAGTCCCACCAGGAATCGTGTCATGCGCTCACCTGTCGGTTTAGGGGTGATCCTGCTGGGCGCCGGAACCAAGCTGCTCGAAGGTGAGGTTCTGGATCCGGTATCGCCGCCAGTCCTGATAATCGAAATGCCACCACTCCGCCTCGTAGACCCTGAAGCCCTCCGCCTCCATCGCGTGGCGCAGCAGATCGCGGTGCCATCGCTGGAGCGAGGTGCCGCCGGGATAGAGCGGATAGGATCGGTCGCTCATCTCGTCGTAGCCGCCGGTCATCCGAAACGGCTTCCCGCTCTTCAGATCGTAGAGGGTGATGTCGACCGCGCAGCCGCGGTTGTGCCGCGACCCATCGGCGGGATTGGCGACAAACAGGTGCTTGTCCACCGGCGTGCCGTCCCAGAACATCTTGGTCACGTACCACGGCCGATACGAATCGTGCACCAGGAGCCCGTAGCCCAGCGGCCGGAGCCGCCGGGCCGCGCGAACGACCGCCTCCGCTGCCGGCCGCTGCATGTAGGCGTGGGCCGAGGTGTAGAACGCAGCGCCCATGAAGTTGTTGGTGGTGGCGTAGCGGATGTCGTAGGCGATGGTGGAATCGAGATCCCGGAGCTCGACCAGATCGGTGGGCCGGAAGTCTCCGGTCTCCTCCGGTGGGCTGGCCGCCAGCGCTTTGGTGCGCAGCTCGGCGACGGGTTTGACCGGCGTGATGCGGAAGCTGACCCGGTCGTCATCGCCGGCCAGGGCTCTCCGCTTGAAGGGAACCGATCCGGCGATGGCAACCGTCGCTCTGCCAGTGGAATCGCGCCGGAAGACGATCTCCTCGCTCTGGTACAGTCCCCAGTCGGGAAAGCGATAGACGTCGCGTGACACCCGGCGGAGCGGATACTCGAAGAACCATTCGATCAGCGCGTTGAGCTTGCCCTCCTTTTCCCGGATGTACAGCACGTCGTAATCCCAGCCGTACTCGCCGATGAGTCCAGCAAATTCATTGGCCGGCGCCGGCTTGGGCTCGGCCATGGGCACATGCTTGGATCCCGGAGTGGGGAGCCGCTTCAGAGTGTCCTTCCCGACGGCGATCCGTCCGGGGGGAACAATGCGAATGTGCTGGTCCGGCTGGTCGGCCAGGACAAGGCTCGAGTCACCGGCCCGCAGCTCGGAGCGCATGCCGCCCTGGACCGGGGTCAGGAACAGGCTGCCCTCGTACTCCTCCAGATCCACTCCGGTGTCGCCCTTCATGTACCGGCCCATCAGCGCGATGGCTTGCGGCCGAGTCAGCGAGGCCGGAGTGGGAATGGAGGGAAGCGGGTTCCCCGCGCGGGCGGCGAGCAGCATGCGGAGCGCTGCGTCGGCGATGGCATCGGTCACCGCATTGATCACGTCGAGCGTCGCGACCACGACTACGCCCAGCGAATCGTCGGGCAGCGCCTTGAGCGAGGTGGCAAAGCCATAGATGGCGCCGTCGTGTCCAATGGTGCGATGGCCCTCGAGCGTATCGATACCGAAGCCGATGCCGAACCCGGTGGTGGCACCGGAATCGGCGAACTGGGGAGTCCACATCGAGTCCAGCGTGGCCCGAGCCAGAAGTCGTTTTCCGCCGGGGAGCTCGCCTCCGTCGAACAGAACCGACATGAAGCGGCCGAGGTCGAGGACGGTGGTGTAGAGACTGCCGGCCGGACCTTCGCCCAGCTGAAAAGTCGGCGCCTCGAAGCGTCTGCCGTCCACGGTCCACATCCAGCCCTTGGCCAGGCCGGCCCGGACCTCGGCGGTCGGCTCGAAGGCGCTCGCCCGCATGCCGAGCGGCTCGAGCACCGCGTGCTGGAGGTAGGGATAGAAGGACTCACCCTGGGTCCGCTCCAGCACCTCGCCCAGCACCGCGATCCCGGCATTCGAGTACTTGGTTCGCTTGCCAGGGGGATAGATCAGACTGGTTCGATTGAGGCTGGCGACGGTGGCCGCGAGGGTCGGTTCGGTGTCGTCGAAGTAGTGACCGACCGGCGGCTCCCGGGTGAGGCCGGACCGGTGGGAGGTGAGCTGCCGGAGCGTGATCTCCCCGCCGAAAGGATTTCGGGGATGGAAGTCGGGGAGATAGCGGGTCACCGGAGTGTCGAGGCTCAGCTTGCCCTGCTCGATCTGCTGCATCACCGCGACGTCGGTGAAGAGCTTGGAGACCGATCCCACTCGATACACTGTGGCCGCGGTAGCGGGAGCTCCGGCGGCGGAGTCGGCCCAGCCGAATCCGCGGGCCCACACCACTCGGCTGCCGTCCACCAGCGCCACCGAGATGGCCGGAATGCTGTGTTCGGCCCGCTGCCGTTCGACCAAAGTGGTGAGGGCCTGAGCCACGTCCCGATAGCGAGGGTCCGGCCCCACGGTGGCCTGGGCAGCGGCGACGTCGGGAAACAGGCCGGCCAGGATGGCCGCGGCTGCCGCCAATGTATACATTCTCGGATACACTTTACGCGGACGGCTGCCGGTTATGAGCTGCAGATCTGCCATCTTCACTCTCGTGCTGGTTGGGTTCGCCTATACCGGCCGTACTGTCGAGGCCCAGAGCGCGGTGCCCGACAGCGTGGCCCGCCGGATCGATGCGGTGTTCTCCAAGTTCGGCCCCGATTCGCCCGGCTGTGCTCTCGGCGTCTACCGCGACGGCCGCATCGTCTACGACCGGGGCTACGGCAGCGCCGACCTCGAGCGGAAGGTGCCGCTCTCACCGGCCTCGGTGCTCGACATCGGCTCGACCTCGAAGCAGTTCACCGCGATGAGCATTCTGCTCCTGCAACAGGACGGCAAGCTCAGCCTGAACGACGACATCCGCACCTACCTTCCCGAGCTGCCGGACTACGGTACCCGGATCACCATCGGCGACATGCTGCACCACATCAGCGGCCTGAGGGACTACACCACCCTACTGGTGCTGGCCGGAAATCCTACGGAGAACTGGACCACCGACCAGGACGCCCTCGACATCCTGGCCCGGCAGCGCGGACTCAACTTCAAGCCCGGCAGCGAATGGCAGTACAGCAACTCGGGCTTCTTCCTGCTCTCGATCATCGTGAAGCGAGTGAGCGGGCAGTCCATCCGCCGCTTTGCCCAAAGCCGGATCTTCGGGCCGCTGGGCATGACCCACACCCACATCCACGACGACCATACGATGGTGGTTCCCAACCGGGCCATCGGCTACATCCCCAGCGACAGCGGTGGACCCTTCCGGATCGAGATGTCGGACTGGGAACAGGCCGGTGACGGCTCGGTGCTCACGACGGTGGAAGACCTGGTCAAGTGGGACGAGAACTTCTACACCGGCCGGGTGGGCGGTCCGAGCGTGCTGGCCGAAATGGTGAAACCGGGTAAGCTCGCAACCGGGAAAGTCCTGGATTACGCCTCCGGTCTCTTCCTCGGCGAATACCGCGGACTCAAGATCGTAGAGCACGGCGGCGCGTGGGCCGGCTACCGGGCTCAGCTCATGCGGTTTCCCACCGAGCACGTGTCGGTGGCTTGCCTCTGCAACCTGGGAACCGCCGGACCCACCGATCTGGTGCAGCGGGTAGCAGACATCTACCTGGCCGGCCGGCTCCAGCCCGCGCCGAAACAGGCCGCGACGGCCTCGGACACCGTAGCGGGCGCCGGCTCGCCCGTTCTGCCGCCCGAGCGGCTGCAGGATGTGGTGGGCACCTATCGCGATGCCAAGCTGGGCGAGGTGGGGCGCATTTCCCTGCTCGAGGGCAAGCTCACCCTCAAGTACGGCGGCGGCTCCTTCGCCTTGCAGCCGGTCAGCCCCACCGAATTCCGTCTGGCCGATCTCGGCGTCAGCCTCCGATTCAACCCGGCCCAGGGGGCCCGCCCGCGGAGCATCCAGCTCATCGGCGCGGGGCTCGACCAGCCGGTACTCGAGGCTGTGCCTCCTTTCCATCCTTCCGCCGAGGCGCTGCGCGAATTTGCGGGGGAGTACTTCAGCCCCGAGCTGGCGAGTACCTATGGGGTGGCTCTGGAGAAACAGACACTGGTGCTCCACGCCCGCAATCTTCCGGCGACTCCGCTCGAGCCCACCATTCCCGACGAGTTCGAATACCCCAGCGTAGGCCTGACGCTGCACTTCACCCGCAAGCGCGGGAAGGTCGACGGCTTCACGCTGGCCTCCGGCAGAACGCAGGGCATTCGCTTCGAGCGGCGGCAGGCTACCAGCTCCCTCTCTCGCCCGCCCGGCCGATGACCCGCTCGAGCCGCTCGGCGGCGTTGCGCCAGTTGGTCTGCACCGCGCGCTGGGCGACATCGGCGTTCCCCTTGTCGATAGCGGCGACGATCGCGTCGTGCTCGGCGGCGGAGGTCCTGAGATCGCTCACCAACAGGCTGAGATAGAGCCGCTCGTAGCGCTCCGCCTGGGGCTTGATCGTGGTGTGAAGGGCAAGCAGGCGGCGTCCAGCGCCGGCGTCGACGTAAGTGCGGTGAAAAGTGCTGTCGAGGTCGTGCAGCCGGTTGTAGTCGGGCCGGCGCACGTCGGCCTCGCGGCGGAAGTCGCCGTTGATGGCGCGAAGCGAGCGGGCCAACGTCCGCCGCTCGGTCGGAGGAAGCATCGCGGCCCACCGCGCGGCCAGCCCCTCGATCTCCGCTACGATATGGAAGACCTCGCGGGCGTCGTCGCTGGTGAGCGGGGCAACCGTCGGCCGGGCCAGCCGGCCCCCGGAGGGGTCCACGATGTAGCCCTCCTGCTGCAGCCGCTGCAGGGCTCCCCGCACCGGGGTGCGGCTCACCCCGAGCCGGGCGGCCACATCGCTCTCCACGATCCGGCTCCCCGGTGCCATCACGCCGTGGACGATCAGGTGGCGGAGCCGCTCGTACACCACCAGAGGGCGCTCCCCCCGGACCATTTCTTCTGCCGCGCGGCGAGGCCGGGAGTTCCGGGGCGACGCAGGAGCTTTCAATTCGGTCTCCGAGCTGGATGAGTGGGGCAACGATACTACTCCCGGGAGAGGATTGTCGAGCGGGGCCGCCGGTTTTCCCGGGACGTCTTGCGCAATCCCGTCTCGGCATCCATTCTTGTGCCGGAAACTGTATACAGTGAAGCTATGCCGGCTCCATCCGTTCGCAAGACACTGTTCACCGCCCACGACCTCCCGCGGAATCGGACCATGGCCAAGCATCCTGCCTCGCATGCCGTGTTTCTGCTCGGCGTCCTCCTGCTGGGACCGACCGGTCTGGCCCGAGCCCAGGACTCGGTGCTGGCCGGCGTCGTTCTCAGCGCCACCAGCTCTCTGCCCCTGGAAGGCGCCCGGCTGACCATCGACGGCAGCCCGCTGATCCAGACCACCGACGCCAACGGGCGATTCCGGTTCGGCGGGGTAGAAGCGCCCCAGGTGACCCTGCGGGTGGTCCGGGTCGGCTATCAGCCCCTATCCGTGGTGGCCCGGACGGGTGACACCGACATCCAGATCCGGCTCAGGGAGGCGGCGGTCCAGCTGAATGAGATCGTCGTGACCGGCCAGGCGGAGGGTACGGAACGCCGGGCGGTGGGCAACTCGATCGTGACCATCGATGCCCCGGCGGCGCTGGAGCTGTCCGCAGCCGAAGACGTAACCCGGCTGCTGAACGGGCGGGCCGCGGGGGTAACGGTGGTACCGAACTCGGGTCGAATAGGCGCCGGTCCCAGCATTACCGTCCGCGGTCTCGGGTCGATCTCGCTCAACACCCAGCCGCTGGTGTATATCGACGGCGTGCGGGTCAACAACGATGTGAGCAGCGGGCCGCAATCGGCCGGTGGCCTGGTGGTGTCACGGCTCAACGACGTGGCGCCGGAAGACATCGAGAGCATGGAGATCATCAAGGGCCCCGCCGCTGCGACGCTGTACGGGACGGAAGCATCCAACGGCGTCATCCAGATCATCACCAAGAAGGGCCGCGCCGGCACCCGTCCCCAGATCAGCTTCACCACCCGGCAAGGCACCAACTGGTTCCAGAATCCCGAGGGCCGGATCCCCACCAACTTCTACCGCGATCCGGTAACGGGCGACGTGTCGTCCCAGGAGCTGGTGCAGCAGGAAAGCGACCGCGGTACGCCAATCTGGAACAACGGCTACAGCGGCAGTTATAGCCTCTCGGCGACAGGCGGGTCCAACGCGGTGCAGTACTACCTCTCGGGCAACTACGATGACGACCACGGCATCGAGCCGACCAACAAGGCCCGCCGCTTTGCCGGACACGCCAATCTTGCCTTTCCGATCAGCCAGAAGCTGGATGTCGGGGCCAGCTTCAACTACGTGAAGGCGAAGTATCACCTGGGCACCGACTACGGCGACGGCGTCCTGTTCAATACCCTCTACGGCCTTCCGATACTGGAGTCCTCTCCCACTCGCGGATTTCTGCAGACCCCGCCCGAGGCGTTCTACTCCGGCGTGTTCGACAACACCCAGGATCTCGCCCGCTTCACCGGCAGCGTCACCGCGAATCATCGTCCGGCCAGCTGGTTCAGTCACCGGCTGACGCTGGGATTCGATCAGACCGGAGAGGACAACCAGGCGCTGACGCAGTTCATGCCTCCGGACGTGGCGCAGTTCTACGATCCGATTTCGGCCCGGGGGCAGATCACGGTCAATCGCCAGGACATTTCGTTCTACACCGCGGATTACTCGGCGACCGGCCGCTTCAACCTGTCTTCCAAGATCAGCTCCGCCACCTCGGTAGGCGCCCAGTACTACCAGCGCCGGGTCGACTCGATCTCGGTAACCGGGACCCAGTTCCCTGCCCCGGGGTTCGTGACCGGGAGCTCCACAGCCATTGCTCCCGGCGGCCAGGAGTTCGTACCCAACAAGACCATCGGTCTCTTTGCCCAGCAGCAGTTCGGGCTCAACGACCGCGCCTTCCTCACCGGCGCTGTCCGGGTGGACAACAACAGCGCGTTCGGCGACAACTTCGATTTCGCCAGCTATCCCAAGCTGAGTGGCACCTGGGTGGTGAGCGAGGAGGGGTTCTGGGGGCTGGATTTCGTCAACGCGCTCAAGCTGCGGGCGGCCTACGGAGCCTCGGGCGAGCAGCCCCAGACCTTCGCCGCCCTCCGAACCTACCAGCCGAGCACCGGGCCCAACGACGAGCCGATCGTGACCCCGCAGTTCGTGGGCAATCCCGACCTCAAGCCGGAGCGGGGAGAAGAGGTGGAGCTGGGCTTCGAGGCCGGTCTCTTCGACCGCGTCGGCATCGACTTCACCGTCTACTCCAAGCAGACCAAGGACGCGATCCTGCTCCGGGGTGTTCCACCGTCGGGCGGATTTCCCGGGGAACAGTTCGTCAACATCGGTCAGGTGAGCAACAAAGGGATCGAGCTGCAGATCAATACCCAGCCGATCACCCAGCCGAACTTCAGCTGGGACCTGGGATTCAACGTGGCTACCGCCTCCAACAAGATCGTGGATCTGGGAGGCATTCCCAGCATCAGCACCTTCCCCCCTCAGAGCAGTGTGGAAGGCTATCCCATCGCCTCGTACTTCATCAAGAAAGTGGTCAGCGCCACGGCGGACCCCGATGGGACGCTGACCAGCGCGTTGTGCGACGGGGGGCCGGGGCAGGCTCCGGTCGACTGCTCGGTGGCACCGCTGGTGTTCGCCGGCACGCCGATCCCCAAGGTCGCCGGCGCCTTCACCACCACCCTGACCCTGTTCCGCAATCTGCGGCTCTACGGCCTGGTGGATTTCAAGCAGGGATACAAGCGGTTCAATACCGACAAGTGGATCCGCTGTGACGTGTTTGCCAACTGTGAGGAAGCAGCGATGCCCGCGGGCCGCGATCCCCGGCTGTTGGCCGACATTGGGCTAGGCGCCGATCTGCAGACGATCAACTCGTTCATCGAGGACGCCGGCTTCTTCAAGCTGCGCGAGGTCTCGGCCAGCTATACCCTGCCGGACCGCTGGGCGGCGGCGGTCGGAGCCCAGCGAGCGGTCGTGACCGCCACCGGGCGCAACCTGCATACCTGGACCAGTTATACCGGGCTCGATCCGGAGCGGCAGAGTCCCCAGGGACAGAGGGCGCCGCTCGACTTCTTTGATCAGGCTGTGACCCCGCCCCTGGCCCAGTTCCTGATGACCATCAGCCTCAACTTCTAGCGCGCGGCGAACCCGATGAGAACGACCATGACACAGAAATCGTCGACCTGGCTGGACTGGTTCCTGGGCGTGGCGTGCGCCGGCATGCTCTGCCTGATCCTCGCCGCCTGTCACGACATCACATCGCTGGAGCAGGAGTCCCCCAGCCGGGTCAAGGCCAGCGATCTGGAGAAACCGGAGAACGCAGCCCTGCTGGTAAAAAGCGCGGTGGGCGACTTCGAGTGCGCCCTGAGCGACTACATCGTGGCCGCGGGCGCGGTGAGTGACGAGTTGGCCAATGCCAATCTGGTGAACCTGCTGTGGGACTTCGACCGGCGCACCATCGTTCCGACTCTGTCCAACTACTCGACCGATGCCTGTGACGACGGCAATCCCACCGTCTACACCGTGCTGTCCACTGCGCGCTTCGACGCCGACAAGGCGCTCGCGCTGTTGGACGGCTGGACCGACGAGCAGGTCCCAGGACGCACGGGACTCATCGCGACGGCTGCGGCGTATGCCGGATACAGCCTGGCCCTGCTGGGCGAGGGTATGTGCTCCGCCGCGCTCGACGTGGGACCGGAGCTCACCCCGACACAGATTCTGACCGAGGCGGAGGCCCGGTTCACCCGGGCGATCGACGCGGCGACGGCGGCGCTCACCACGGCGGCAACTGCGGAAGACAGCCTCGGCCTCAACTCGACCCTGAACCTGGGGCTGCTCGGCCGCGCTCGAGCCCGGCTGGATCTGGGCAACAAGCCCGGTGCGGGTGCCGACGCCGCGCTGGTTCCTCCGGGATTCGTGGTAACGGCCACCCGATCCAGCACCAAGACCCAACGGGAGAATCTGGTCTTCACCTCGCTTTACCGCGATCTCAATTTCACGGTGGACGTTCCCTACCGGGATCTCGAGTTCGGTGGCGTGCCCGATCCGCGGGTGACGGTGATCGATGCCGGCACCACCGGCGCCGATGCCGCCACCGAAATCTTTGCCCCGACCAAGTACGCCAGCATCGACGCACCGATCGCGGTGGGCAAATGGGAGGAGGCCCAGTTGATCCTGGCGGAGGCAGACCTGGCCGCGGGCGACGCGGGTGGCGCAGTCAGCATCATCAACACGCTGCACACCAATGCCGGACTTCCCTCTTACGGCGGCGGAACTCCGGAGGAGGTGCTGGCCCAGATCATCGACGAGCGGCGCCGGGAGCTGTTTCTCGAGGGCCAGCGCCTGGGCGATATCATCCGCTACGGCCTGCCGCTCTATCCGGCCCCGGGAACGCCCTTCTCGGTTGGTGCGGGAACGTCGGGTGAGTATGGCACTCAAGTATGCTTCCCGCTTCCGACGGTGGAACGGAACAACAACCCGAATATTCCGGATTGAACGGCGGTACGGCGGTACGGTGGCACGGCGGTACGGCGGTACGGCGGAACGGCGGAACGGCGGAACGGCGGAACGGGGTAGCCGAGCCACCTCATCCCGAGGGAGTAAAACGACCGAGGGATCTACCCTGAGCCTGACGTCAGGTGGAGTGGATCCCTCGCTTTGCTCGGGATGAGGTGCCTCCTAAAACGACCGAGGGATCTACTCTGAGCCTTGCGTCAGGTGGAGTGGATCCCTCGCTTTGCTCGGGATGAGGTGGCTCCTAAGACGTGGCTCGGTTACAGAACTCCTGACTATCTTCTGAAATGACTTCCCTCGCCGACCGACGCAAGCGCTTTCGCGAGCTGCACCAATCCGGCTGCTTCGTCATCCCCAACCCCTGGGATATCGGCAGCGCCAGGATCCTCGAGCGGCTCGGTTTCCCCGCTCTGGCCACCACCAGCTCCGGATTCGCCTGGTCGCAGGGACGGCGGGACAACCACATCACGCTGGACCAGGCCCTCGCCCACCTGCAGCAGATCTCCTCGGCGGTGGATCTGCCGATCAACGCCGACTTCGAAGGTGGGTTCGCGGTCGAGCCCGAAGGCGTCGCGCTCAATGTTTCCGCGGCGACCGAGACCGGGATCTCGGGACTGTCGATCGAAGACTCCACCCACGATTCGGCAAAACCCCTCTTCGACTTCGAGCTGGCGGTGGAGCGGATCCGGGCCGCGCGCCGTGCCATCGACCAGAGTGGCAGCGGAATCCTGCTGGTGGGCCGGTCGGAAGGGTTCGTCGCGGGGCGGCCGGATCTCCGGGAGACGATTCGCCGGCTCACGGCGTACGCCGAGGCGGGAGCGGACTGTCTCTTTGCGCCGGGCATCCGGAGTCGGGAGGAGATCTCGGCGGTGGTGAGGGCGGTGTCACCCAGGCCGGTGAACGTGCTGGTGGGAAGCGATTTCACCACGGTACAGCAGCTGGCCGAGCTGGGGGTGCGGCGGATCAGTGTGGGCGGCGCGCTCGCGCGGGCGGCGTGGGGTGGGTTTCTCCAGGCTGCCAAGGAAATCGCGAGCAAGGGGACGTTCACCGGGCTGGCGAAGGCGGCGCCGGGGGATGAGATCCAGCGGTGTTTTGATTAGGGATGACAATCCCACTAACTCTCCAGACCGCGATCGATCCCCCACGATACGGCTGGTGAAAGACCGCTCCGATGGTGTCACTCGGCGACCGAATGGAACGAATCAGCAGACCGGTGGGGTGTTCCCGAGACCATTGAGGAACCTGGGCCCAACTCAGCTCGGCAATCGGACGCTCCAGCCGCCCGAGGAAGTGAAACGTACCGGCATACTGCCCCTTGAATGCGAGCGGCCGGCCCGCGACCTCGGCTTGATGGAGATAGCTCGACACCGGCCGAAGATCGGAGCGGTCGAGATATCCCTTCCCCGCAGTCTCCACCAGAATCACCAGCAGCGGACTCACCAGACTCAGCGCGATCACTGTCTGTCGCCGGTCTGACGGCAGCGCCTTCGCCGCGAGCAGCGCGACGCCCGGCAACAGCGGAAACAGATAGTGCGGCTGCTTTCCGCTGATCAGCGACAGAATGACGAATCCGGGAACCACCCAGGCCAGCGCGAACCGAAGGACGACACTCTCCCGCGCGCGAACTGCACCTGCCAGCGAGCGCCACCAGGGACGCCAGAGGCTCCAGGGCAGGAGGACGAGGGGAAACGCCAGGAGGTACCACCAGAAAGGGTGGCGATGGGCGAACGACTTCGTGACCCGGCCCGCCGTCTGGCCCCACAGTATGGCGTCGCGATAGGCCCCGCCCTGGTCGGCCGAGGCGGCGAGTGCCCAGGCGAGCCCTAGCGCGGCGCCGAGCCCGAGTGCCGCTACCAGTCCGAGATACCAACTACTCCAGCGACGCTCTGAGGCATTGCGAGTCCACCACGGCGCCAGCACCGCCGCGGGAAGCACGTGAACCAGGACCACCGGTCCCTTGGCCAGAACACCCAGTCCCACTCCGGCGCCGTATGCCATCCATCCCTGGAGTGCCCCTCCCCGCCAGACTTCAACCAGG
>DASUVR010000043.1:0-12317 GCA_036378855.1 Gemmatimonadales bacterium
TTTTTGCTGACCCCCTGGTTCCACCTAGCTTCGACTGGAGATGGCAGATGTTTCGCAGCTTCCTGATCGGCGTCACCCTCCTCGGCCTCATGCACTCGGCCGCTGTGGCGCAGACCTGCACTGGACTCGCATCCTATTCCCGAGGACCCATCCAGCTGGCCGGGCACGGGTCGGTGGTGACCGAGGTCGGCATTCACCAGTTGGGCGCGAGCCTGGGTTATGGCCGTACCAACAGCGTGTTCGGCGACGTTTCCATCGCCAACACCTCAGCTGACGGGGTAGACTCGTTCCTGAGTTACGGAGCCGATCTCGGCTATCAGCAGAAGATGGGGATGCTCCAGGTATGCCCCATCGCCTCATACGCCGTGAGCGACCTGCCGGACGGCTTCGGGATCAACAACTCCGCCAGAACGGCCACCATTGGACTAGCAATCGGCGCGGCGGTAGGTCCCCGCCAGCTTCAGATCGTCCCCACCGGGGGCATCTTCCTGGAGTATGAGCGAGTCAAGGCAGAGGACAGCTTCAACTCTTCGACCGAATCCGATGCATACGCGGTGGCACATCTCGGGATGGGCCTGGTCCTCAATTCCCTGTCCATTCGCCCTGACGTAGCGATCCCCTTGGGCCTCGAGGGTGGCGACCCGGCGGTGGGGCTCACCGTAGGCTTCAACTTCGGCAAGCACTAGGAAGTCGTGAGCGGTGAGTTCCCTTCCCGCTCACGCTTCTGGTTTCTCCCGCTCACGCTTTTATTTCTCAGATGGACTCGTCTCAACTCAAATCCCTTCAGGCTCCGCTGAAGCAGAAGTACAAGGATGATCCGTCCAGCGCGGTGGTGACTCTCAGGGCCAGCGGCCGGCTGGACGCCCCCGGGGTGAGCTGCCGGGTGGATACGGGCCGCGCTTTGGTCGAGGCGGGCCTGCATCCGGCTACCGGCGGGACCGGGCTCCAGGCCTGCTCGGGCGACATGCTGCTCGAGGCGTTGGCGGCATGCGCCGGGGTGACGCTGAGCGCGGTGGCCACCGCCCTGGAGATTCCAGTTCGGGGTGGAACCGTCGAGGTCGAGGGCGATCTGGATTTCCGGGGAACGCTGGGCGTGAGCAAGGAGGCGCCGGTGGGGTTCCGGGAGATCCGGATGCGGCTCAATCTCGACACCGACGCCTCTCCCGATCAGCTGGCGACCCTGCACAAGCTCACCGAGCGCTACTGCGTCGTGCTGCAGACGCTGAAGTCCTCACCCGCCGTTGCAACCGAGATAGAAACAGTGGCCGCAGATGAACGCAGATGACGCAGATCGAAAAAGCTAGCCACGGATAAACACGGAGACTGCACGGATTGGTCCGCTGACCGAAGAAGCTCCCTCTCCGCCACGGCCACAGTAAAATTGTAGATTTGAAGACGGGCTGATTGAGTAATCGGAGCAATCCCTGCAGTTGTCTGCTGTTATCCGCGTTCCTCAACAGTATCTGCGTTCATCTGCGTTTATCTGCGGTCAGGTTTTTTTCTTTGGTCTTGGGTGAGTCCGCCCCTTCCCACTCCTTGTAAGCCGAATCGAGCTCGGCCCGCGCAATCTCGAGCTCGCGGCCCAGCTGCTGGGCCTCGAGCACGCCGTCCTTCGTGGTATACAATGCGGGATCTTCCAGCCGCGCTCTGATCGCAGCCACGCGCTCCTCGCAGGCGCTCACCCGCGCCTCGGCCTCTTCCAGGGCTTTCCGCGAGTCTCGCTTGGATGATACTTCGCGTTTGCGGTTATCCTCGCTCCGGCGAGTCTGCTTGCGCTCATGTACTCGCCGGAGCGACTCCTCCTCCGCAGCGGCCACCCGCGCCGCGTGAGCCCGCTCGGCGCTGGCCTGCTCCCACTCCTCGAACCCGCCAGGGTAGTCCACGATCCTGGACTCGTGCAGCACCCAGGTTCGGGTGGTAAGTCCGCGCAGCAGCGCCCGGTCGTGGCTCACCAGGATCACCGTGCCCTCGAACGCCTCGATCGCGTCCTCCAGCGCTTCGATCGATTCCACGTCGAGATGGTTGGTGGGCTCGTCGAACACCAGAAGGTTGGCCGAGCTGAGCATCATCATCGCCAGGGCGACTCGGGCGCGCTCCCCTCCAGAGAGACTGCCGGCCTTCCGAAGCACGCTGTCGCCCGAAAAGCCGAAGCGGCCGAGGTGTCCCTGGATGGCGCCCCGGTTCCAGCTGGGCCGAAGGTCGTTGATCAGGTCGTACAGCGAACGGTCGGCCGGAACCTGGGCCAGATCCTGCCGGTAGTGGGCAATCTGAACCGAGCTGGGGATCCGCACCTCGCCTCCTTCGGGCCGGCGCTCGCCCACCATGCACCGGATGAGCGTGGTCTTCCCCGCCCCGTTCGCTCCCACCAGCCCGACCACGTCTCCCCGGCGAACCGTGGCCGAAAAACGATCCAGCAGTACCCGCTCGCCGATGGCGACCCGCACCTGGTCCAGCACCAGCGCCTGATCTCCGCCCCGCGCGGCCGGCTCCAGCCGCAGGGCCATGGTGCCGTCCTCTCCGGTCGGCTCGCTCAGCCGGCTCACCCGCTCCAGCCTCCGCCGGCGCCCCTTGGCCTGGGCGCTGTTCTGCCCCGCGATGTTGCGGCGGATGAAGTCCTCCTGCGCGGCGATCGCCCGGGACTGCTTGTCGAACGCGCGCTGCTGGGTCAGCCGCCGTTCAGCCCGCTGCCGGAGGAAGCTTTCATAATCGCCGGTGTAGGTGAACGCGGTGCCGGCCTCGAGGTGCAGCACGTGGTCCACCACTGCCTGGAGGAACACCCGGTCATGGCTGATGAGGAGCACGGTTGCATCGAGCCCCGCGAGATACTCCTCCAGCCACCGAGTTGTCTCGAGGTCGAGGTGGTTGGTTGGCTCGTCCAGCAGAAGTACGTCGGCCGGGCTCACCAGCTGCTGCGCCAGACCCAGCCGGCCCCGCTCGCCCCCGCTCAGTCCGCTGAGCGATTGGGTGCGAGCCTTATCCGGATCGAAGCCCAGCCCGTGCAACACCGCGTCGATCCGGGGAGCCAGGGTGTAGCCGCCCTCCCGTTCGAACCGCTCGAGATCGCGATCGTAGCGCGACAACATTTCCGGCGTGCAGCGATCTCCCGCCTGAGCCAGCCCCTCCCCCTGGCGGGCCAGCGATCGCTCCAGCTCCAGCAGCTCGGCAAAGTGACCGGCCGCGGCTTCCCAGACCGTGCTTGCTCCGGGAAACTCCCGGTGCTGGTCCATCAGCGAGACCCGAAGCCCTCCGCCCCGCGCCACCGTTCCGCGAGTGGGTTGGGCCTGGCCCGCAATCAGGCCGAACAGAGTGGTCTTGCCGCTGCCGTTCCGCCCGATGATTCCCCACTTCTCTCCCCGGGTGACGGTGAAGGTCACATCCTCGAAGAGGCGGGTTGCTCCGAATTCGACGGCCACTCCCGAGAGCGAGAGCTGGGTCACGAGCACTCCGATGCCGATGGGAATTCAATGAGGTGCGGTGGGGAAAGTAATACCGAGACAACCCTCGGTATCCGGCTATGTCAGAACTGAACCGTCGCCAGGTTGGAGCAGACGGTCTTTCCTGTCTCGCAGATCTTGTAGGTGTACTTCGAAGCGCCCGGCAGCAGGTGGGAGTTGGTCCACCGGCCGTCGTTGACCTCCGCCTTCAGGAACTTTCCGTCGCGATACACATCCACGTTGGTCCCCCTCGCACCGCTCCAGGCGAGCATCATGTACTGCCTGGTGGCGTCCACCTTAGGCGTCACGTTGAGCACAATGCCGCTGGTGGCGACGGTGATCGCCGCGGTGGATGTGCCGGTGGCACCCTTGTTGTCGGTGGCGGTGTGGGTCACGGTGTAGGTCCCGGCGCTCGCGTAGGTCTTGCTCAGGCTCCGCACGCTCGAGCTGGTGCCGTTGCCGAAGGTCCACCTCCATGAAGCCAGCGTTCCGTCGGGATCCACGCTCTGATCGTTGAACCGGCAGGTGAGCCCCGTGCAGAGCGCCACGAAGGCAGCGCGCGGCGCCAGGTTCGAAGAAGGAGCGGTCACAGTCACCGATGTAGACTTTTGGTTGGTGGCCCCGTCGTCATCAGTGGCCTGCAAGGTCACCGTGTAGGTCCCAGCTGCAGTGTAGGTGTGGCTGGGATTCTTCACCGTTTCGGTCCTGCCGTCGCCGAAGCTCCAGCTCCAGCTGGTCACCTGACCGTCCCCGTCGGTGCTGCCGTCGGTAAAGCTGCAGCTGAGCCCCGTGCAGGTCTGGCTGAACTGAGCGGTGGGCGGGGTATTGGGCGGCAGAGGAGTCACCCCGACCGATTTGCTGACCGTAGCCGTGGCCTGATCGTCGTCAGTTGCTACCAGGGTGACCTGGTACGAGCCTTGGCCGGCGTAGGTGTGGGTGGGATTGGCCTCGGTGGAGGTGGCGCCGTCGCCGAAGTCCCAGCTCCAGCCGGTCACCGTCCCGTCGCTGTCCTTGCTGGCGTCGGTAAAGCTGCAGTCGAGGCCCTTGCAGGTCTGAGTGAAGTCGGCGACGGGCGCGCTGTTTGGCGACGGAGGTCCGATGGTCACGCTATGGGTGACAGCATTCGTCGCACCATCGTCGTCGGTAGTGGTGAGGGTCACCTCGAACGATCCCTCTGCCCCGTAGGTGTGCTGGGGGTTGGCCACGTCGGCTGCGCCGCCGTCACCGAAGCTCCAGCTCCAGCCGGCAATCTGTCCATCCGCGTCGGTGCTGGCGTCGTGGAAGCTGCAATCGTATCCGGTGCAGTCCTGGGTGAACGACGCTACCGGCGGAGCATTGAGTGGCGGCTGGGGATCACCCGCCGAACCAACCTTCACGATCTTGGCAACCGAGGGCACGCCGCTCCCGTTCAGCAGGAAGAGCATGTAGTGCCCTGGGGGCGCCAGGTTGGCGTTGTCGGGAGCCGAAACGCTGAGCCCGCCCGGGATCCGACTGAACGACAGCCACTCGAATCGCTGGCCCATGTCGAACGCGTGTGTCGCCGAGCCCAGCCGGATCAGGCTCACCTTGCTGATGTCGGCCGCGTCCGGGGTCCCCACCTGGAAAGAGGTGTTGTACCCGACGGCGTCGGGTGCCGAGCTGATCACCGGGCGAGGCCCCTGGAACAGATACGGCGGTGAGAACAGTTCGGCGTTCCGCTGATTGGGACCCGACTCGCCGCTGCCGGCGTGCAGCACGCGGCCGTCGGGCAGCAG
Source organism: Gemmatimonadales bacterium (assembly GCA_036378855.1). GTDB lineage: Bacteria > Gemmatimonadota > Gemmatimonadetes > Gemmatimonadales > GWC2-71-9 > CAVVWJ01. The sequence goes on from DASUVR010000043.1 coordinate 5,189, forward strand.
GATAGAGGTGGAGTGATAGATCCGGTCGATCGAGTTGCTGGCCAGCCGGGTCCAGACGCCGGTCTCAGGGTTCCACAATTCCGCGGCGTGCACGGCCAGGGTGAGATCGTTGAATGCCGTGCCGCCGGTGCCACCGGTCGCCAGCACCTCTCCCGTGGGCAACACCGTTGCATTCAGGTGCCGCCGGGGAAAAGCCATCGACCCGGTCCACTGCCAACGGGGCGACGGAGAGTTGAGATCGATGATCTCGGCGGTGTTGGTGGTATAGCCGCCGCCGACGTAGATCACCTTGCCCGGTTCGTACATGACCGCCGAGCCGTAGGACCGTGCGCCGTAGAGCCGCGCGGCCACCGGGCTCCAGGTGCCTGCCCCGTTTGGGTCGAAGTAGCGGCTGGTGGCTGTCTCCGCCACGAAGATCTTGCCGTTGGGGGCCACAAACGAGCGGGGGTACAACGGCAGCGCGAGCGGAGTCAGCACCCGGGTTGCCCCGTTCGACCACACTTCCGGATACGAGACCGATGCCCCGGTTCCGTCCTTGCCCGAGAAGATCACCACGTCGCCGTTGGGCATGGCGACGTTGGTGGGGTACCACCGGGCGTAATGCATCGGAGCCGAGCCTGACCAACTCTCCGACACCGGGTCGAAGATGGTGATGCTGGGGATGCCGTTGAGCACCACGTTGGCGTCGTTGTTGCCGCCGCTCACCAGCACCCGCCCATCGGGCAGCAACGAGTGCCCGGAGCAGAAGATGACGGCGGGCGCCGGTACGGCACTGAACTGTCCGGTGGCCGGGTCCCATAGCTGCGGCGGGTCGGAGAAGCCCCAGGAGAGCACTTTCCCGGTTGGGAGAAGGCTCACGTGAACGGCGATGTCGTTCCAGGGAAACACCGAGCTCCACTCTCCGGTGGCTGCGCTGGTTGCGCCCTCCGCCAACGAGGCGGACGAGGGAGCCGGTCCGCAGGCCCGGTCGAGATTGTTGCGGCGAGTCTGGAGATCGTCGCCCTGATACAGCTCCACCGCGCCGCGCTCTACCGTCTCGACTTCGGTCTCGCTGAAGCCCTCGTCGTCTATCGAAGCAGGTGGCAGGGTGAGGCTTCCGCTCTCGTCGCTGCCCGCGACGTGATAGGTGACCCGCACTACGCCCCGGGTCTGGTTGGTGGCGAGGAATTTGTTACCGCAGATGTACACCAGATCGATGGGGTCGAGCGGCCCATCGTGCTCCCCCCGGCTCACCGGAGGAGCCGGGCGACCGGAAGGGCCCTGACCCCCGTCAATACAACCAATAAGCAAAGCGCCCGCGGCAAGCGAAGCCGTGAGAGCTGACCGATGAGAACGGATTACCGACTCCGCTTGTAATTAGGTGATCGTGTTAACGGAGCACCAATATTGACATGCAAAACCGGGGTGCGCCAGACCCGACGTTCTTCGTTTGGGTCTATCGGCCGGTCCACTCCCGCCACACGTTTTCCGCGTCACCGATGGTCAGCTGGGACCCGTTCCGCACCAGGGGCATCCGGAGCAGCAGCGGCTCGGCCACCAGCTTGTCCCGCCAGCGCTCCGGACCCAGCTGAGCCGCACCAAGGCCGAGATCGGCAAACCGGCGGGAGGCCCGGTCGATCAACGCCTCGATCCCGAACTTCTGGACGAAGCGATTCAGCTCGCCCGGCGAGGCCGGCCGCTCCACCAAATCCACGAAATGCGTCTTGACCCGCCGCTCGGCAAAGAAGCGGAGGGCCTTGCGGGTCTCGGCGCTCTTCCTCACTCCGAAGATCTGCACTTCCAAGGAGCCTTACCTCTCGGTGGTGGTCACAGTGTCGCCCACCCGGAGCTGCCCCGGTGCTTCGTGCACCGCGTTCTGGCCGAAGAACACCATCCCGTCCACCTTGCGGTACGTCGCCAGGGTGCGAAGCGGCTCCACGCCGCGCTCGGTGGTGGTCTGATCCGTCGTGGTGATGACGCAGCGGTCGCACGGTTTCACCAGGTTCATGACCACGCGGCCGACTTGGATCCGGCGCCACCGATCCTCGGCGTAAGGGCCGCCTCCGGACACGGTGAGATTGGGTCGAAACCGGTTCATGGGGAGAGGCTGCGCCAGCCGGCGGTTGAGGTCGGCCAGCGACTCCTCTGAGATGACGAGAATTGGATAGGCATCGGCGAAGCTCACCCGGGAGCCGGTCGGATCGAAAGCCGGATTGGTCGGCCGCCAGGAGTCCGCGGGCATGTGGACCAGACTGCAGGGAATACCGAGGAAGTCAGAGAACCAGCGGGCCGCGGGCTCCCCGGTCCAGGTGGCCTCACAGCTGTCGCGCCAGACCGTCACCCGCGTCAGCACGACCGGCTTCGGCTGCAGGGGCAGCTCCAGCGCCGGCATGCCGGGAGCGTTCAGCCGGAGCAAGTCTCCGGTGATCGCGGGGCTCACCAGCGCGAGCCGGGGATGGTCTCGCTGGGTCATGAACTCGCCCGCCTGATCCACCAGCATGAACCGGCGGTCGTAGCGGAGCCCGAACTCATCCACGTCCCAGTGGTCCACCGGGATCCCGCCGCAAGACTTGATGGGATAGACGAACAGGCCGGTCAGGGTAACGGGCATCTCAGGGCGCCACGGATGAACACGGATGCAGCACGGATCGAGCATCGGGAATTTTGCCGCAGATAACGCAGATGAACGCAGATATGTTTCCGGGATGAATGAAGAGTTCCTCTTCCACGCTGAGCTTGGCATTTTAGTCAACGCCTTTACCGAGCCTTTAACCCGAGAACCCAATGCGCCTGAGTCCCTGGTCTGTCTTTTTCATTCTAGCCACTGCGCCGATCCTCGCCGCCCAGCAGGAGCCGCGGGCCCTCGAGCGTGAGATCCTGAAGCAGCTGATCGAGATCAACACCAGCGATTCCGCTCGGCACACCGATCTCGCGGCCAAGGCAATGGCGGAGCGGCTGACCAGCGCGGGACTACCGGCGGACGACGTGCGGCTGATCGAGACCGCGCCCGGCATCACCAATCTGGTCGCGCGCTACCGGGGTAAGGGCGGCAGCGCCAAGCCCATTCTCCTCATGGCCCACCTGGACGTGGTCGGGGCCAGGAAAGAGGATTGGTCGTTCGATCCCTTCACCTTCCGGGAGGACGACGGGTACTACTATGGCCGGGGATCGAGCGACAACAAGGCGGGCGCCGCGATGCTGGTGGCGAATTTCATTCGCTACAAGCGCGAGGGCTTCGTCCCCTCGCGCGACCTCATCATCGTGCTCACCGGCGACGAAGAGACCAGTGGCGACGGCATCCAGAGTTTGCTGAAGCAGCATCGGGACCTGCTGGATTCCGACTTTGCCCTCAACACCGATGCTGGGGGCGGTGAGCTCCGCGAGGGCAAGGCCACGTCCTTCTCGGTGCAAACGGCGGAGAAGGTGTATCTCACCTTCCTGCTGGAGACCCGGAACAAGGGCGGACACAGCTCGGTGCCTGAGCCAAGCAATGCGATCTATCAGCTCACCCGGGCGCTGAACCGGCTGGCCAATTTCTCCTTCCCGGTGCGGCTGAACCAGACCACCCGGGAGTACTTCAGCAAGACCGCCGCCACCGAGCCCAAGGCGCTGGCGTCCGACATGCGCGCGGTGGCAAAGAACGGGAATCCGGATGCGGCCCGGCGGCTTTCTGCGGCAGCGCCTTACTACAACTCCCTGCTCCACACGACGTGCGTCGCCACCCGGCTCTTTGCCGGCCACGCCGACAATGCCCTGCCCCAGCTGGCCCGCGCGACGGTGAATTGCCGGATACTTCCCGACCAGCCGCCGGATTCGGTCGAGGCGACACTCAAGCGGGTGCTGGCCGACACGGGAGTTCACATCTCCCGTGACCGCCCACCCACGTTGAGCCCGGCGTCGCCGCTCCGGCCCGATGTGATCGAGCCGGCTACCGAGCTGGCCCACAAGATGTGGCCCGGCGTGGTGGTCGTACCCGAGATGTCCACCGGTGCGAGTGACGGGTTGTACGTGAGGAACGCCGGGATTCCGGTATATGGGGTGTCGGCCGTGTTCGAGCGGATCGACGACATCCGGGCCCACGGCCGGGACGAGCGAATTGGAGTAAAAGCGTACCACGAGGCAGCTGCCTACTGGTACGACCTGATCAAGCAGCTGAGCGGGGAACGCGCGCCGGAATCCTGAGCCGGGCCATGATGTTGCTCTGAGCGCAGCCAGGGGGCCGAACTATCGGCTTATGGAGCAGTCCCCAGATTCATCCTGACCTCTCCGTTCGCCTCGGTTACCCGGTACGTCGCGACTGGCTGCCTGGCCGGACCGGCTTTAACCGCGCCGCTGCGGCAGTCGAACTGGGACCCATGCCAGGGACACTGGACCACGCCGCCGATCATGACGCCGCCGGCCAGTGAGCCTCCCTTGTGGGTACAGCCGTCGTCGAAGGCGACATACCCTGACTGAGTCCGGGCAAGCACGATCCGCCGGCCGTCGATATGCAGCAGCTTCATCTGGTCGGGCTCCAGCTCGTCGCTCCGGGCCACGCGGAGTGACTCGCCCGATTCGCGATGGAGGGTTTCTTCTTTCCAACGGCCGGCCCGGGCGTAGCGGTGGTCGACGCCGATCTGGTTCCGGTTCACCAGCACGCCGCCCATCCAGCCACCCATCGTAAGCAGAGCCACCCCGACGCCCTGGAGAACCAGCTCCGGAGTACCAGGCATCGTCCCGGGGTGTCCTCGGATGATGCAGGCGACGATAAACAGAGCTACGGCGCCGAGGTTGACCAGCATGTGTTTGGTAGCCCGCTGCTTACCGGAGCTCCTGGGTGGAACCGTCCCGAAGTAGTCGATAAAACCCGGAATAGCAGCCACGAGCGCGGCTGCTATCCCGATAAACCCGAGGTGCCCTCCCGTTCGCCACCAGGACGGATGGTCGGTCAGCTTTCCGGCCAAGTCGAACAGGAACGCTCCGTACAGGAAAGCGAACGGAAAGGGGATCAGCGCCGGATGAATCGGGTGTCCCCGAAAACTGGCCCGGCTCCTCATGCCACCTCCTAGTTACTGCCAGACCTCAGGCCGTTGGTTTCCCCAGCTTCTTCTGAATCTGCTCGGCGTGGTCCAGGTGCTTCTGAAGGACCGGTCCGGCCTGCTCGATCAGCTTCTTCAGCTCCTCGTTCTGTGCCGCGTCGTGCGCCTTTCCGGCCAGGTCGATCACCGCCTTGTGGATGCCGATCTCCTGGTCGATGTAGGTCCGATCGAATGCAGCTCCCTTGGCGGCACCCTTGAGCGCCGTCATTTCCGCCTGCACCGCGGGCTTGAGCGGATCATCGGCGGGCATCTGCGGGGTTACGCCCAGCCGCTTGGCCAGCTGCTGGCCCTGCACCCGGAGTGCGTGGTGCTCGCCCATCATCAGCTTGGCGAACGCCTTCACCTCCGGATTGGTTGCTCTGGTGACCACGTAGGCGCCGGTCGCGCTGTCGGCCATGTTGGCCTCATCCAGCAGGGCCACGATGTTGGCGTCGGAGAGCGCTCCCGGCTGTCCCGGCTGGGCGCCGGTGGCCATCGACGAGGTATCGGCCGCACCGGTGGTCATCGCACCGGAACTGGTATCGGAGCCCATGGCGGCGTTGTCCGACGCCCGCTGGCTCTTACACCCCGCGACCAAGATGAGCATTCCGGCCGCCACGGCGGCTCGGCGAGCAATGATATCAAACACTTGCGCCTCCTAGAGTTGAGACCTGTTACCTCGGAAAACCCCCCATCCATACACCCAGCTCAGCACCGGGGAGTAATACGAGATTTGCCGGAGAAAAGCAAGATAGTTTATACTTATCTCGACTTTCATTCGAGGAGACCATTGCGAGACCTCAGGCGCGCCTCTCAGGGAACCAGCGGCCGAATCCTCGAGCTGCTCCGCCGCGGCCCGATGACGGTGGATGATCTGGCCCGGGCGCTGGACCTCACTCGCACCGCGGTGCGGGCGCAGTTGGCCAGCTTGCTCCGGGACGGACTGGCCGAGGTGCGAGGAAGCCGGCGGGGAGCGAGCAAGCCGTCGCACGTGTATGGGGCGACGGCGCAGGCCGAGCTGCTCTTCTCCCGGGCCTACGTGCCGATCCTGACCCAGCTCATGCATGTGCTGGCTCACCGCCTGCCTCCGGCCCAGTTCGACACGGTGATGCACGAGGTGGGACGCCGGCTGATGGATGGACGGGCGGCGCCCCGGGGCACTCTGGGCGAACGGGTTTCCGAAGCGAGCGCCCTGCTGAATGAGCTCGGGGGTTTGACCGAGATCATCCAGGAGAATGGGGGCTTCCTGATTCGCAGCCACGGCTGCCCCCTGGCGGCGGCCACGGCAAACCATCCCGAGGTCTGCAGCGCGCTGGAGAGCTTGTTGAGCGAATTCGTGGGCACCAGCGTCACCAAGTGCTGCGACCGCTCCGACCGGGTGCGCTGCTGTTTCGAGATCGGGATGTCCCCTTCGCCGGGCGGTCAGGTTGCCCATTAACCGGATCCTGAGGAGACCGACGTGACTTTCAGAGCTTACCGCGATTGGCCCAGCGCTGAGGCAGCATCCGAGCCGCTGCTCGAGGGGAGGCTCGGCCTATTCAGCAAGATCCTGCGTTCCGCTGGACCACGGTTCGCGCTGCGGTTCGAGGAACACGGCGAGTGTGCGGCGTTCGGAGGGTCGATACGGGGCCGGCTGTGTCAGCATCTGGCTCAGTTGCCACCCCGCCGGCTGGATCCGGGCCAGCACCTCTACCGCGCGGGAAGTCCAGCTCGAAGCCTGTTTCTGGTGCAGAGCGGACTGATCAAGACCAGGACCGTCTCTGCTGGAGGCGAGGAGCTGACGCTTCGGCTGGGCAAGCCGGGCGACCTGGTAGGAGAGCTCTGTCTCTGCGGTGGCAATCGCCGGGAGGATGCGGTCGCGCTGGAGCCGAGCGCGGTGGTGGAGATGTCGCTGCCGGCGCTGCTGGGGCGACTGCGGGACGATCCCGAAACCGCGGTGGAGTTTGCCGGCGCGGTGTGCGACCGTCTGGCCGACGCATACCAGCAGATCGAGAGCCTCTCCTGGGACACGGTGCTCTACCGGCTGGTGCGCACGCTACTCCGTCTGGCCGATGATCTGGGCCAGCCGGGAGAGAACGGCACCAGCCTGGCCC
>DASUVR010000044.1:0-4462 GCA_036378855.1 Gemmatimonadales bacterium
GATTGGCGCGGCTAATCCGATCGTCGCCGCGCTGGGCAGCACACCAATGCAGAAGGACGGAATCGCCATCGCCAGGACCGACCAGATCAAGGCCTGCTTCCGGCCGAACCGGTCGCCCACCCAGCCGAACAGTGCCCCACCCACGGGACGCATGAGGAAGCCGGCGGCGAAGGTGCCGAAGGCGGCGAGCAGGGAGGCCGTCGGGTCGCCGGCGGGAAAGAAGTGAGACCCGATCTGTTGAGCGAAGAAGCCAAAGAGGGCGAAGTCGTACCACTCGAGCACGTTGCCCACGAAGCCCGCGATCACACCTCGGCGCACAGCTGCCGGGGTACGGAACTCCTGGGTGATCACGCCGGGCGGCTTGATCGGGGCGTCAATCGCGGTCACTGGTGCTCTTTCCAAGGGAACGAGGCCCAGGATACGGCGTATTTCAGCGGCACGCCAGCGTCAACTGTAGTTCGGGTCTGACAGTAGCAGTTTCACCCATCGCTCTGGCTGAAAGCCTCCTGAAGCGCATGAAGAAAGCCCCGCAACTCAGTGAGAGTGCGACGCTTCGGTACTATCCTATCGGGCGCTCCAGCGTTAAGTTAGGGCTGAACCCAACGTCCAGTCGTACCGACGCGAGGGTTGCCCCTCCACTCACTTGAGCCCCCTGGCCGACCTTAGTACGGAAAGCCTTGCTCATGGCTAAGTCACCCAATCTGTTCGTGATCGGGGCGATGAAGTCGGGGACCACCGCCCTCTGCCGCGACCTTTCGGAGCACCCGGCCATCTTCATGTCGGCGATCAAGGAGCCGGGGTACTTTGCCCGCGAGGGGAACCCGTCCAGCCTGGAGAAATACCGCCGCCTCTTTGCCAGAGCTTCGGACCAGGCGTACCTCATGGAGGGCAGCACCGAATACACCATGCGGCCCGACATCGAAGGGGTCGCCGACCGGATCCACGCGTTCAATGCCGGTGCGCGATTCATCTACCTCATGCGCGACCCCTTGAGCCGGGTGGTGAGTCACTACCGGCAACTGGTCAGAAAGGGGTTGGAAAAGCGGCCGCTGCCGCTGGCTGTGCAGCACTACTCTCTCTACCTCGCCATCGGCTACTACGCGTACCAGCTGCGGCCCTACCTCGAGCGCTTTGGCCCCGAGACCCTGTTCATTGACACGTTCGAGTCGTTCATCGCGTCGCCCGCCGCTTTCTACCCGCGTCTGTTCCACTGGCTCGGGATCGACGCTTCCGTCTTGCCGCGCAGTGCCGGGAAGCCTGAGAATGAAAACCCCGATGCGATCGAGGCCTATAACGAACAGTCGTACCGGGTTCGGCTGCTGCGCATGGTGACCCCTGGCCTGCGGCAGCATCCCAGGCTGGCTCGCCTTCTACCGCAAGTCGCTACCCGTTGGTACCGGAGGATCCTCCCCAAGGAGTCGGTCCGAAAAGCCGATTCGCACGATTTCGCCAGGGAAGTCGAAGAGACCCGTTGTCTAGTACAGCCGGTACTCGCGGAGTGGATCAGCGAGCTGGAAGAGCTGACCGGACGTTGCTATCGGGAGTGGCCGTCCCGCAAGAGCGACGGCTCCCAGGAGGAGAGCGGGCGGATATGGCTGCCGGAGGGTTTGAACGGCGGAGGACAGCGGGGCTACGATGTGGACACTCGTTCGCAGAGAAGCGGGGCGCCTGCTCGAGCGGAGTAAGCCGACTACCATGACTCCGCTCAGGCACCGACTCGCCAATCGCCCGGCGTAGAGTGGTGCTAGCCGACGACTAGATTGAGCAACCGGTTCGGCACATACACTACCTTCCGCACCTCCTTCCCTTCAGTAAACCTCCGCACTGCCGCATCCTCCTGCGCCGCCGCGACCACCGCACCCTGCTCTGCATTGCGCGGCACCGACACCCTGCCCCGGGTCTTTCCGCTCACTTGGATTACCACCTCGACCTGATCCTCTACAACGAGGCTCTGGTCCCACTTCGGCCATCGCACATCGAAAATCGACGTGTCATGTCCTAGCCGCTCCCAGCTCTCCTCGGCAAAGTGCGGAGCGAAGGGGGCCAGCATGAGGATCAGTCCCTCAACCATCTGCCGATTGGTTGAGCCCTCTTCCCTGAGCGCGTTCACGAACTCCATCAGCGCCGCGATCGAGGTGTTGTAGTGGAGCTGCTCCATGCCCTCGGTGACGCGTTTGACGGTTTGGTGATATTTGATGGTGAGTCGCGAGTCACGAGTCGCGAGTCCTGAGTCAGTCGCGAGACGCGAGTCACGAGTCACGAGTCGGGAATCGGTCGGGAGTCGGGAGTCCGGAGTCGGGGTGGCAGTCTCAGTCACCAGCTTCCACACCTTCTCCAGGAAACGGCGGGGGCCGCTGATGCCCTCGTCCCGGAAGTCGCCGCCCTCCTGGAACGGTCCCAGAAACATCAGATACATCCGGAAGGTGTCGGCGCCCCACCGGGCGATGTACTCGTCGGGGATGACGACGTTGCCCCGGGACTTGGACATCTTGGCGCCGTCCTTCACGATCAGGCCGTGGGCCCGAAACTTCCGGAACGGCTCCTCGAAGTCAAGCTGCCCCAGGTCGTGCAGCACCATGGTAATGAATCGCGAGTACAGGAGATGGAGCACGGCGTGCTCGTTGCCGCCGATGTAGCTGGTGACGGGCAGCCACTTCCGGGTCCGCGCCGGATCGAACGGCCGATCGTCGAACTCGGTGCTGGGATACCTCAGGAAATACCAGGCCGAGTCGAGGAAGGTGTCGCTCACGTCGGTCTCGCGCCGGGCCCGCTTGCCGCACACCGGACAGGGCACGTAGTACCACTCCTCGTGCCGGGCCAGCGGCGAGACGCCGGTATCGTCGGGCTTGAAGTCCTCGATGATGGGGAGCTCGACCGGAAGATCCTTTTCCGGAACCGGAACGGCGCCGTGCTCGTCGCAATAGATGATAGGGATGGGCGGGCCCCAGTAGCGCTGGCGGGAGATGGTCCAGTCGTGGAGCCGGTAGTTGACCACGGCCTTGCCCGCGCCCCGCTCGGCCAGCCAGGCGGTGATGGCGCGCTTGGCTTCGGGGACCGCGAGGCCGTCGAACTGACCGGAGTGAACCAGGATGCCGTTTTCGTTGTCCGTAAACGCCTCCTCGAGCGGGACGTCCTGAGCAGCGATCTCTCGCTGCGCTCGAGATGACGTGTCAGCGGGCAAGATCCCTCCCCCTCCCTCCGGTCGGGGTCGGGATGAGGTGTCGGCGACGACGCGGACGATCGGGAGGCCGTAGCGGCGGGCGAACTCGAAGTCGCGCTCGTCGTGGCCGGGCACGGCCATAATGGCGCCGGTGCCGTATTCCATCAGTACGTAGTCGGCGATCCAGACCGGGATGGGCTGGCCGGTCGCCGGGTTGACGGCAAAACCGCCGGTGAAGACGCCGGTCTTCTCCCGCTCGCCCACCTTGCGGGAGACGAGGTCCTTGGCCGCAACCATTTTGCGGTAGGCGTCCACCTCGGCCCGGTGCTCTTGGGTAGTGAAGGCGTCGACGAGGGGGTGTTCCGGGGCCAGCACCATGAAGGTCGCGCCGAAGATGGTGTCGGGACGAGTCGTGAAAACCTTGATGGTCTGCCCATTCCCGGCTGACGGCCGGCTAGTTTCCTCGCTACGCTCGGGATGAGGTGCTGGGAAGTGGATCTCGGCGCCCTCGGAGCGGCCCAGCCAGTTCCGCTGCGCCAGGACGGTGCTCTCCGACCAGTCCATCTTCGACTTGTCGTCCAGGTTGGCCAGCAGGCGATCGGCGTAGTCGGTGATCCGGAAGAACCACTGCTCCAGGAACCGCTGCTCTACAATCGAGTCGCAGCGTTCGCAGCGGCCGTTGATGACCTGCTCGTTGGCCAGGACGGTCTTGTCCTTGGGACACCAGTTGACCGCCGCCGCCTTCTTGTATGCCTTCCCCGCCTTGAACAGCTGGAGGAAGATCCACTGGGTCCACTTGTAGTACTCTGGATCGGTAGTGGACAGCTCGTGCCGCCAGTCGAACATGCCGCCGATCCGGCGGAGCTGCCGCCTGAAGTTGGCGATGTTCCGGGGAATCAGCTTGCCCGGATTGATCCCCTGGGCAATCGCGTAGTTCTCGCTGTGGATCCCGAAGGCGTCGTAGCCGATCGGCTCGAACACGTCATATCCCTGCAGCCGCTTGAACCGGCCGTAGGTGTCGGCCCCGGTGAAGGCGAACATGTTCCCCACATGCAGCCCCTCGGCCGAGGGATAGGGGAACATCATGAGGTTGTAGAAGGGGCGGGCGGCCCGGTCGAGGTCCGGCTCGTTGATGTGCCGCTCGGCCCAGCGGGCCTGCCACTTGGCCTCCACCACGTCGGGCTGGTAGGAGCCCTCCTGGGCCGCTTCGGGATTCTGCTTCACTCGGCTCTCGGTCGTCTTCATGACTGGATGGTAACAGGGTCGGTAAATCTATTCCCAACGCCAGCTTACTGCCACGGA
>DASUVR010000045.1:0-16600 GCA_036378855.1 Gemmatimonadales bacterium
GGCGCTGGGCTACGAAGACCTGCTGGAGAAGTGGTTTTTCCGGCTGCACGACCCGACCACGCTCAATCGCCAGGGCAACGACGTGGGGACCCAGTACCGCTCGGCGATCTTTCCGCAGACGCCAGAGCAGCAGCGGATCGCGGAGGCGGTCAAGGCGCGGGTCGACGCGTCGGGCAAGTGGAAGCGCCCCATCACCACCTCGATCGAGCCGGCCTCGACCTGGTATAGCGCCGAGAACTACCACCAGGATTATCTGCGGAAGCATCCCGGCGGATACAGCTGCCACTACCTGCGGGACTAGCGTCGGCCAGGCAACTTTCTCCAATCGATAGCCCAGTCGAGGAGGGTGCGGTTCCAGGTTATATTCATGGAGCCGCACCTTTCTTCCTGCCACACCCGACACGTCGCCGGGCCAGGGTTCACAGTGCACTCCGAATCTTCCAGTCTTCCACGTCACCAGCTGGCGTATGATGCCGTTGTCCCTGGACTGACGCTTCATGACCTGCGGTCGTACTACGATTCCCTCCCGGCCGACGTGGCCGGCGCGGTTCTCGCTCCGTTGATCGCAGCCCTCCGTCACCTTCACGACCACGCTCAGGAGCTGGAACAGTTCCTTGCCAGCGCTAAGCTCGCCGGGAAGGCCAGCAGATAAGGGAGGATGAGCCGACACTCTTCGACCTGTTGGCGGCCAGATATCACAGCCGGGGCGGTGTGACCGGCCTATGTTCCGGGCCCTAGTGGTAATCGCTTTTCCTTCCAGAAGGGTCCGGTTCAATGATCACCCGTTTCGATAAGCTCCAGACGGAGCTGCCCCACCCTGAGAATCCCTCGCCGAACTCCGCCGCCGCCGTCCAGGAGTTGTTGGGTGGCAAGTTCGGTGAGATGTCGACCTTCATGAATTACACGTTTCAATCGTTCAACTTCCGCGGCCGGGAGCAGATGCGGCCCTTCTATGACCTGATAGCCAATATCGGCGCCGAGGAGTTCGGCCACATCGAGCTGGTTTCCTACGCGATCAATCTGCTTTTGACCGGTACTACCGAACGGGGCGACGATCCCACGGTAGCGCCGCTCTCCTCTGCGGTAGATGCCCGCAACAGCTACCACTTCCTTGCCAGTGGACAGCAGGCGCTGCCCATGGATTCACAGGGGAATTTCTGGACCGGTGCCAATGTGTTTTCCAGCGGCAACCTGAAGCTGGACCTGCTGCACAACTTCTTCCTCGAGTGCGGCGCCCGGGCGGGCAAGATCCGGGTGTACGAGGCGGTGGATGATCCCACAGCCCGTGCCTGTGTTGGATTCCTTCTCGTCCGGGGCGGCGTGCACATCGTGGCCTTTGCCAAGGCGCTGGAGAAACTCTCCGGAGTAGACGTCGGCAAGCTCCTGCCGATCCCCGACATCAGCAACAAGCGCTTCCCCGAGGCGGCGACACACGAGGCCCGGGGGCTGCATCGCATCCTCTTCCAGTTCAGCCCCGAGGATTACCCCCAGGCCGGCGAGATTTGGAACGGGGCCCATCCGGAGGACGGCAGCAAGCTCGAGGTCCAGATCGGCGCGCCGGAGGGGGCCGTCCCGCCCGACCTCGAGGCGGAGCCGCAGCTGACCGCCCCGCTGGGACCCGATATCGATCCGGACATGTTTCAGGACGTGGCCGTTCGCTTGTTCCCCGAGATGGATCCCAAGCGGAAGCCCAGGAGCAGGAGGAAAACCCGGCTGGGTGTGTAATAGCATCCTGGAGACCGAGGAGGGGGCCACTCGGCCCCCTCTTCTTTTGTGTGAATGGTTGAAACGATCTCGTCTCGTGTCACGATTCGGTAACTGACCCTGCTCCGGCCTGGCGCCGGATCTTGCGAGCGCTGCGATTTGGCTATTAATTGGCCATTCAATAAGGTGAAGCCGGGCCGTCAGGCAGCGGCCCGCTTTCTTTTCCTCCGAGGTGGATGTGGCAAGCAGTCCGGTACCCCTGCAGCAGGGCCCCCGCTGGCAGCGCCGTCCCGACGATCGTCGGGCAGAGATCCTGGACGCGGCGGTGCTCGCGTTCGGCCAGAGCGGTTACAAGCGCACCACCCTGGCTGACGTGGCCGAACGGGCCGGGATCTCTCCGGGAACCGTTTCTCATTACTTCGGGTCCAAGGCCGCGCTCTTCGAGGAAGTGATCGCCGAGCGGCTGATGCCATCCATCGAGATCGAAGAAGCCAGCCTTGCCCGGCACCGGGGGCCTCTGTGGGACCTGTTGGAGCAGCTGCTCCTCCGCTTCTGGGAGCGGGCCTGGCAACCGGGAACTCTCGACCTGCTGCAGGTGGTTAAGGTCGAAAGCTCCGAGTTTCCGGAATCGGGCCGCCTGCTCTGCCGGCAGCTGAGCGATCGGTGGCGAAAACTCTACGCGGCCATTCTGCTGGCCGGCATGAAGACCGGTGAATTCCGCCCCATGGACGTGAAAGTCACCGCCCGCACCATCAGCTATGCCATGCTGGGCGTGGCGGACAAGGTCTCCAGCTTCGGGCCCTACGACCCCACGATGCCGGAGCGGGAGGCGATGTGGCAGGCGGTGCGTGAAATGGTGAGTCGGTTCGTGCTGGCTCGACCGGCAAAGGCGGAAAAAGGAGATTTCAAGTGAGTACACTGAACAGTGCGCGCCTGGGCGCGCTGGCGGTCCTGGCTGTCGTGCTGAGCACCGGCTGCAAGAAGAACGCGCCGCCCCCCGCGCCGCCTCCTCCGGAGGTGGCCGTCGTGTCGGTCCAACCCCAGCGGCTTCCCACCGCTTTCGAGTTTACCGGAGAGGTGCAGCCCTATCGCCGAGTGGAGGTGCGCTCGCGGATCGACGGCATCATCGAGGCCCGGCCCTTCACCGAGGGCAGCGTGGTGAAGCCCGGTCAGGTGCTCTACCGGATCGAGCGAATCCGGCCCGAGGCCGCCTACCGGTCAGCGCTCGCCCGGGCGCAGAACGCCAAGCGGACTCTGGACCGGTTGCAGCCACTGGTGAAGGAGAACGCAGTGGCGCAACAGGATGTGGACAACGCCCAGGCTGAGCTGAGCGCGGCGCAGAGTGACCTGGCCGAGGCCAAGAAGAACCTGGACGACGCCGTGGTGCGCGCCGGGATCGAAGGGCGGGTAGGTCGAACCAATTTCGAGGTTGGCGCCAGGGTCACCGGAACCGACGACTTGCTCACCACTATAGACGTGGTGGATCCGGTCTACGTGAGCTTCCGTCCCTCCGCGCAGCAACTGATCACCTGGAAGCAGGATCCGGATGCCAGCAAGCTGATCCGGCCGGGGAGCTCGCTTTCGGTTCAGGTCACCCTGCCCGAAGGCACCACCCTCGCGCGCACCGGCAAGCTCGACTTCGTGGCCCCATCGCTGGATCCGGGCACGGGCACCCAGGAATTTCGCGCGCTGTTCAAGAACGCTGACCATCTGCTGGTGCCGGGTCAGTTCGTCCGGGTGCGGCTCAACGGCTTCACCCAGGACAGCGCGCTGGCCATTCCCCAGCGGGCGGTGCAGCAGGCATTGGGACGCCAGTTCGTTCTGGTCGTCGCCAAGGGCGACACTGTCGTCTCCCGCGACGTTGAGCCCGGGCCCTGGAGCGGGAATCTCTGGATCATCAATAAAGGCCTGACCCCGGGCGACCGGGTGGTGGTGGACGGAGTGCAGAAGGCGGCGCCCGGCCGGCCGGTCAGGGCCGTGGCCCTGGCCGACAGCGCGCTGGCCGGCCCGGAGGAGACCGCCGCGGTGGGCGGATCTGCCGGCAGCAACGTGAAACCGACGGCGGGAACAACGAAATGACGCAGCCCCGAGCAGTACCCCCGAGCGGGGACGACGAAGAGGTCCACTACTTCTTCATCAAGCGGCCGGTTCTCGCCATCGTCATCAGTCTGATCGTTACCATCCTTGGCGTGTTCGCCATCCGGCTGCTGCCGATCTCGCGCTACCCCCAGATCACGCCGCCCGCGGTCCAGGTTCAGGCGGTATTCCCCGGTGCTACGGCCGAAGATGTGGCCGAGGCCGTGGCGGCCCCGATCGAAGCCCAGCTCTCTGGGTTGCAGGGCCTGCTCTACTACTCGTCGGCCAATGCCAGCGACGGGACGATGAGCCTGCAGATTTACTTCGACGTCACCCGGAGTCAGGACCTGGCCGCGGTCGACGTGCAGAACGCCGTCAAGCTGGCCGAGCCCCAGCTGCCGGATGCGGTGCGGCAGAACGGGATCACCATCCTCAAGGCCAACACCGACATCCTCGGTGTTGTCGCGCTTACCTCGGATGATCCCCGCTACGACGCGGCGTTCCTTACCAATTACATGAAGCTGTACATCGAGGATGAGATCAAGCGCACGCCCGGAATCGGCAACGCGCTGACCTTTGGTGGGCTCGAGTTCTCCATGCTGATCCAGCTGGATCCGGATCGGATGGCGCAGCTCGGCATCACCACCAGCGACGTCGCCGCGGCGGTGCGGGAACAGAACGCCACCAGTCCCGCGGGTCGTCTGGGACGCGAGCCTGCGCCCGAGGGCACCGAGCTGACCTTGCCGGTCACTACGCTGGGCCGGCTCAAGACTCCGGAGCAGTTCGCCGACATCGTGGTCCGGGCCAAGGAGGATGGCTCGATCGTTCGGATCCGTGATATCGGGAAGGTCGTGCTGGGCTCCCGCAACTACGATCTGGCGGGACGATTGAACGGCACCCCGGTGGCGCCGATGCTGTTGTACCTGCGCGCGGGGGCCAACGCGCTCGCGGCCAAGGAGGCGGTGGTCAAGCGGATGGGCGAGCTGTCCCACAGCTTTCCCAAGGGCGTGCACTACAAGATCCCGTTCGACACCACGCCTTTCGTCACCGCTTCCATTCACGAGGTGGTGGAGACGCTCCTGATCGCGATGGCGCTGGTGACGCTCGTCGTCTTCCTTTTCCTCCAAAGCTGGCGGGCAACCCTGATTCCGATGCTGGCGGTCCCGGTGAGCGTGGTCGGCACGTTCCTGGGTCTTCTGGCGCTCGGCTTCACCATCAACGTGCTGACCCTGTTCGCGCTGGTGCTGGCCATCGGCATCGTGGTTGACGACGCCATCGTCGTCATCGAGAACACGGAACGGCTCATGGCCGGCGAGGACTGCCTGCCGCCTCGTCTGGCGGCGGATCGGGCGATCCGCCAGGTGGCCGGCGCTTTGGTCGCGATCGTGCTGGCGCTCTGTGCCGTGTTCGTTCCCGTAGCGTTTCTCGGCGGGGTGACCGGTGAGATGTTCAAGCAGTTCGCGGTGACCCTGGTGATCGCCGTGCTGCTCTCCGGCATGGTGGCGTTGACGCTTACACCGGCCCTCTGTGCCATGATCCTCAAGGGCTGCAACGAGGACAACACCACCGGCTTCTTCGGCTGGTTCAATCGCAAGTTCCACAGCCTGACCGACCACTACGTCAACGGCGTGGGCCGGGTGCTGGGCCGTCCGCGGATTTGGCTGGCGGCGTTCGTGGTGATGGTCGCGGTAGCCGTCACCCTCTGGAAGCGGGTGCCCACGGGGTTCATTCCCACCGAGGACAAGGGCTACTTCGCCATCGCCATGCAGCTACCCGACGCATCGTCACTCCAGCGCACCCGGGCGGTGATTCAGCGGGTAGAGAAATTCCTGCACGAGGAGCCGTCCGTGGTGAACGTGGTGGCGTTTGCCGGACTCGACGTGCTGACCCGCACCAACCAGACCAACAGTGCCACAATCTTCATCCTGTTGAAACCCTGGGACGAGCGGGGAGACAACGAATCGATCGACGCGATCACCAAGCGGATCAACGGGAAGTTGTTCGGCATGAAGGACGCGGTCGGTTTTGCCTTCAACCTGCCGGAGATCCCGGGATTGGGGTCTACCTCGGGCGTGGAAGTCAATCTGCAGAACCGTTCGGGCAAGGACGTCCGCGACTTCGCGCAGAACGTACAGGCCTTCCAGGCCGCGGTGAATCAGCTGCCCGCGGTGCAGGCAATGACCACCAACTTCCGGGCCAATGTGCCCCAGGTGTATCTCGATGTAGACCGGGCCACGGCAAAGTCCCGGGGGGTGAGCCTGACCGAGCTGTTCAGCACCCTGCAGACGTTCCTCTCCACCCTGTACATCAATGATTTCAACCTCTACGGCCGGACCTTCCGGGTGCAGGCGGAGGCGCAGCCTCAGTTCCGCCGCGGTCCGGAGGACATCGCCCGGCTGTACGTTCGCGGACGCAATCAGGAGATGATCCCCGTCTCTTCTCTGGTCCGCACCGAGTTCCGCAGCGGCCCTACCCAGCTGCTCCGGTTCAATGGCTTTGGCTCGGCGCTCTTCACCGGCACCCCCAAGCAGGGCCGCAGCTCGGGTGAGGTCATGAAGGAAATCGATCAGCTGGTGGCGGAGCAGTTCGAGCCGCAAGGCGTGGGCATCGGGTACTCCGGGCAGTCGTTTCAGGAACGGGCTGCCTCGGGCCAGGCGGGGCTGGTCTTTGCTCTCGGTCTGGTGATCGTGTTTCTGGTGCTCGCCGCGCAATACGAGAGCTGGTCGATCCCGTTCGCGGTGCTCTTCGGGGTGCCCTTCGGCGCGCTGGGCGCGCTGCTCGGGATTCTGATTCGGGGACTGCCCAGCGACATCTACTTCCAGGTCGGATTGATCACGGTCGTGGGGCTCGCGGCCAAGAATGCCATTCTGATCGTGGAATTTGCCAACGAGATTCGCCAGAGTGGCGCCAGCCTCAGAGAGGCCGCCATCGAGGCCGCCCGCGAGCGCTTCCGTCCCATCCTCATGACCTCGTTTGCGTTCATCCTCGGCGTGTCGCCGCTGGTCATCGCGAGTGGGGCCGGCGCGGGCAGCCGCCATTCGCTGGGTACCGGGGTCTTCTTCGGGATGCTGTTCGCTACGACCATCGGCATCTTCTTCATCCCGCTCTTCTTCAGCACCATCCGCGGATTAGCCGAGCGGGGGTTCTCCCGCAGTGCCGCCGGTGCGCGCGAGCCGTTGCCTACACCTGCCTCGCCGGAGGCAAAATGATGCGCCCATTTCGCATGCTGGTTCTGGCCGCGGTGGCGGCGGGTTGCGCGGTAGGCCCCAGCTACCATCCGGAGGAGGTCGTTCCGGAAAAGACGCAGGTGGGAACCGCCGGCTCCTCCGCTCCGGCTCGGCAATTCTTCGACTCTCTGGCGGCGGCTCGTGACAGCGACACCGTGTCTGTCAACGCCAGGCCGGCCGCGGGAGCGGTGCTGCCCGATTCTCTGCCTGGGCTCGCCTGGGTCGACATCTTTCGCGACTCCACCTTGCTCAATCTGGTCAAAGTCGCGCTGGTGCAGAACCGGGATCTCCAGACCGCTATCAGCCGGATTCAGGAGTTCCGGGCCGATGTCGGAATCGCCCGGGCGCCGCTCTTCCCTGCTCTCAGTGCCAACGGCAGCGTGAGCACCAACCAGGTTGCGATCGGGTCTTTTCCTCCCACGCAGTTCGACGCCTGGCGGGTCACGGCGGATGTAGCCTGGGAGCTGGATTTTTGGGGACGCATCCGTCGCGGGATCCAGGCCGCCAATGCCGATCTCGCATCCACCCAGGCAAGCCAGCGTGCGGTGGTGCTCTCTCTGGTAAGCAACGTGGCGCTCTCCTACTTGTCACTGGTCGAGCTGGACCAGGAGCGGACGCTCTCCGAGCGAACCCTGGCGTCACGCACCGCCACGCTGGAGCTGGCCCGGCGCAGATTCCGCCAGGGACTGACGTCGGAGCTGGATGTGCGGCAGTTCGAGGCTCAGGTTGCGGTACCGGCAGCGAACCTGGCCCGGACCGAGCGGCTCCGCGCCGAGCAGGAGCACGCGCTGAGCCTCTTGCTGGGCCAAGCACCCGCTCCGATAGCGCGGCACAACGATTTGACGGGAATCCTGAACGCCTTCCAGGTGCCGGATTCGCTGCCTGCCACTCTCCTCAGCCGTCGGCCTGACGTTCAGGCGGCGGAACGGGCATATGCCGCGGCCACGGCACGCATCGGCGTCGCGCAGGCTGCGCGGCTGCCGGCCATAACGATCACCGGCTACTACGGAACTCAGGTGGCCGAGGCCAGCAGGCTCTTCATTTCGAACGGCGAGGTATACCAGGCGCTCGCCGGCATCTCGCTCCCGATCTTCACCGGGGGCCGGCTGATCAATGAGACCCGGGCCGCACGGGCCCGGGCCGATCAGGCACGATTGCAATACGAGCAGAGTTTTTTGATTGCACTTCGGGAAGCGAGTGATGCGCTGGCGGGAGTACGCACCACCCGCGATCAGGTGGTCGCCCAGGAAACTCAGACTCTCGCCCTCCGGCGGGGGCTGCAGCTGGCGGAGCTGAGATACCGCACCGGTATCGCGAACTATCTCGAGGTTCTGGACGCGCAGCGGAGCCTGTTCACCGCTGAGCTGGCGCTGAGCCAGGCACAGCTCGACCAGCTATCGGCTGCCGTGCAGCTGTATCGCTCGCTGGGAGGTGCCTGGCCCATGTAGCAACTGATGTCTACTGTGCCGTATCCGCCCTCGTCGTATCGCCAGAGTTGTTCTGGCTGATCGAGTCTCGCCCGCTCGCTGCCTGGGCGGTGTCCAGTCCGGCCGGGCGCTCCATCCCACGATATCCCGGTGGGTTCTGGCCCGTTACTGAGCTCGAATCCTGCCTGGCCCGCTGATTGATCCGGCTGGTTGCATCCGCCGGTGCCGCCGTATCCGCTTTTGCTCCCGAACCTGAATCCGCTGGAAGTACGTTTGCCGGCCGCTCCATCCCGCGGTAGCCGGGAGGGTTCTGATTCTTGCTACTGCTGTCGACCTTATAACCCCACTTGGTCGAGTCTCGTGAGGCGGCAGCTTTATGGTGATCTGCCTTCTGCGCCTTTCCGGCATGCCGGGCCGAGGAGTCGCCGAGAGTGGAACTGTCTTGGGTCCCCGAGTCAGCGCTCACCGCGCCGGCGGAGCTGTCCATGGCCCGATATCCCTGGATCTGGGGCCTGCTGCTGTCGCTTTGCTGCATCGAGGAGTCCGGTTTGTTGCCGGTAGTTTCCTGTGCCTGAGCTGCCACCACGCTGAGTCCGAGCATGCAAGCCGCCGTGATCAGGCATTGCCGGCTCAGAGCCCGGGAATTCATCATCATCGTTGTATTCCTCCGAAATTGCATTGAATCCCATATATTCCCCCGGGATGGACGCGTCGCCGTGAGATTGATCACAGGGTGTGATGCGACTCACGGCCTGATCTCCAGCATCCTGCATATGAGTAGGGGAGCCACAGAGGAGGTGGACTGTGGCTATCGAGCAAGGAGGTTTCCGTTCTCGCATCGTCACCTGTACGGCACCCTGCCGAGGAGCGCACGCGGCGCGTTCGGACGCAGGGCACTCCGTCGATTACTCGCGCCATTGCCGATGCGGTTGTGACCAAGGACGGCGATCTCTTCCTCCTGGTCGAGCCGGACGGCCGAGTACCGAGAAAACCAATGGGGAGTCACCCTCGCCGGGCTCCGCCCCGTCCCCCACGGCTTCAGTTAATTGTCACTCCGGTTCATCCGGCAGCCAGATGCTGGGGTGTGCCGTCGAGCCGCAGGGCAGGAGTGAGATCGAAGTGATCGTAGTTCCGGCAGGAAACGAGGAAGGAACCGAAGGAGTTACCCCAGATGGCTGAGCGGCAAAAGTCCGAGGTTGTGGTAGTGACCGGCGCGTCCGCCGGATTGGGGCGGGCTACGGTGCGGGCCTTCGCAAAGCAGGGCGCGCGCATTGGCCTGATCTCACGTAATCGGGAGAGGCTCGAGGAGACAAAGAAGGAAGTGGAAACCCTGGGCGGGCAGGCGTTGGTCATTCCTACCGACGTGGCCGACGCCGATGCGGTGCAGGCGGCGGCAGAGGCGGTGGAGAATCAATTCGGACCGCTGGACGTCTGGGTGAACAACGCAATGGTCTCGGTTTTTTCGCCGGTAATGAAGATGCGGCCCGAAGAGTACCACCGGGTTACCGAGGTCACCTATCTCGGCACTGTCTACGGCACCCTGGCCGCGCTCCACCGCATGGTGCCCCGGGATAGCGGCGCCATCGTGCAGGTGGGCTCCGCCCTGGCGTACCGCGCCATTCCACTTCAATCGGCCTACTGCGGCGCCAAGCATGCGATCCAGGGATTCACCGAATCGCTGCGCTCGGAGCTGTACCACAGCGGCAGTAAGGTCCACATCTCGATGGTTCAGATGCCGGCGCTCAACACGCCTCAGTTCGAGTGGGTGAAGAGCCGGCTGCGGGGACGGCCCCGGCCGGTCGGGCGCATCTATCAGCCCGAGGTGGGCGCCGATGCCATTGTCTACGCGGCGCATCATCGGCGGCCGGAGATTTACGTGGGTTATCCGGCAGTGGAAGCCATCATGGCGAACCGGATCGCTCCGCGGCTGCTGGATCATTACCTGGGACGCACCGGCTTCGAGTCCCAGCAGGCCCCGGAGCCCGACGATCCCAACCGCCCCGACAACCTGTGGGAATCGGTCGCCGGAGACTTTGGGGCACACGGGCGCTTCGATGGATCCGCCCACGATAGCAGCCTGCAGCTGGTGGCTGCGGAACACCGCCGGGCCCTGGCCCTGACCGGCCTCGCCGCTGCCGGCGCGCTCTGGGCGTGGCGCCGCCGCTGACCGCACGAGAAGAGGAGGCACCGTCATGGGTCACACCGCAAGCGACTTTCTGGTGCACCGCCTGTACGAGTGGGGAGTCCGGCGCATCTTCGGCTATCCCGGCGACGGGATCAACGGAGTAGTCGGCGCGCTCGACCGGGCCAAGGATAAGATCCACTTCGTACAGGCGCGTCACGAGGAGCTGGCCGCGTTCATGGCTTGCGCCCACGCCAAGTTCACCGGCGAGGTTGGCGTCTGCATGGCGACGTCGGGGCCCGGGGCGATTCACCTGCTCAACGGACTCTACGACGCGCTGATGGATCACCAGCCCGTGGTCGCCATCGTGGGGCAACAGGCTACCATCGGGTTGGGTGCCAGCTTCCAGCAAGAAGTCGACCTGATTTCCCTGTTCAAGGATGTGGCGGGAGCCTACGTGCAGATGGCTTCCACCCCGGCGCAAATCCGTCATCTCGTCGACCGGGCCATGCGGATCGCACAGGCGGAGCGCACGGTCACCTGCATCATCCTGCCCAATGACGTCCAGGAAATGGACGCTATGGAGCACGCTCCGCGCCGCCATGGAGCGTCGTTCAGCGGGATCGGCTACTCGCAGCCCCTGGTCATCCCTACCGAGGATGATCTCCGGCGTGCCGCTCAGATCCTGAACCAGGGCAAGAAGGTCGCGATGCTGGTCGGCGCGGGAGCGCTGCACGCCACTGAAGAGGTCATGGAGGTCGCCGATCGGCTCGGCGCCGGTGTGGCCAAGGCGCTCCTCGGCAAGGCGGTGCTGGATGATTCCCTGCCCTATGTGACCGGCTCGATCGGATTGCTGGGCACGAGACCGAGCTGGGACATGATGATGGACTGCGATACCCTGCTCATGGTCGGGAGCAGCTTTCCCTATTCCGAATTCCTTCCCAAGCTGGGCCAGGCACGCGGAGTCCAGATCGACATCAAGCCGAGACAGTTGAGTCTCCGCTATCCCATGGACGTCAACCTCTGCGGCGACAGCAAACAGACCCTGCAGCTGCTGATCCCGCTGTTACGCCGAAAGTCCGATCGCTCCTGGCGCGAAGGCATCGAAGAAGGCGTTGCCGACTGGTGGAAGGTCCTCGAGGCGCGCGCCATGGAAAGCGCCGACCCCATCAACCCGCAGCGGGTGTTCTGGGAGCTGTCGCCCCGGGTGCCCGACCGCTGCATCCTGACCTGCGACTCGGGCTCGGCCGCCAACTGGTACGCCCGGGACGTAAAGGTCCGCCCCGGGATGATGGCTTCACTCTCGGGCAATCTCGCCACGATGGGGCCAGGCGTTCCCTATGCCATTGCAGCCAAGTTTGCCCACCCCGACCGGCCCGTCATCGCGATGGTGGGCGATGGCTCCATGCAGATGAACGGCATCAACGGGCTCATCACCATCGAGAAATACTGGAGGGAGTGGAAGGATCCGCGTCTGATCATCCTGGTGCTCTACAATCACGATCTGAACCAGGTGACCTGGGAGCAGCGGGCCTTTTCGGGCGATCCCAAGTTCAAAGGCTCCCAGGACCTGCCCGACTTTCCCTTTGCCGCGTATGCCGAGCTGCTGGGACTGACCGGTATCCCGATGCGAACGCCGGAGGAAGTCGGCGCCGGCTGGGACGAGGCGCTGGCAGCCAATCGGCCGGTGGTAATCGAGGCGCATACCGATCCCGAGGTTCCGCCGCTTCCCCCGCACATCACCTTCGATCAGGCCAAGGCCTATGCCCAGGCCATCCTGAAGGGCGACTCCGGTGGGTGGGACATGGTGAAGCAGTCAGTCAAGCAGATGGTAGATACCTACGTGAAGCATTAGGGGAGACAGCCTGAGAGTTGTCACCCCTAACGAAGTAAGGGTCGGAGCACCAAGGGTTGTCATCCCGAAAGAAGTGAGGGGGCCGGACCGTTGCTAACCGAAGATGCAGTCGTGAACCGGCCGTGAGGATCGATTTCCCCTATCCTGGCTACGAGCGCATTGCGCCGGTCGAGGTTCCCGACGCCAACCTGATGGGAGTGTTCAGCCCGAAGACGTTCGAGACCGATGAGGATGCCGTGCTGCGGGAGGGGTTCGGACGCCCCATCGGCGCGCCGAGGTTGCGCGACGCAATTCAGCCGGGCAACCGGGTCCTGATTCTGATCGACGACGGCACCAGGATGACCCCCGTTGCTCGCATCCTGCCGCATCTCTTCGACGAGCTGCACGCTGCTGGTGTCTCGGATGACCACATCGCATTTCTGCAGGCGCCCGGCACCCACCGCCCGATGAAGCCGGAGGAGATCCGGGAGAAGCTCGGTGCGTTCGCCGGAAAGTATCCGGTGCACGAGCACCATTACCTGGATCAGTCGACTCTACACCACTTCGGCCATACCCGTGACGGTACTCCGGTCACCGCCAACAGGCTTCTGCTCAAAGCCGATTTCGTGCTCGGTGTCGGATCCATCGTGCCGCACCGGGTCAAGGGACTCTCGGGAGGAGCCAAGATTGCGTTTCCCGGCGTGGCCGGGCGCGAGATGATGGAGCGGAACCAGTGGGAAGCCTCCATGCACATGTCGGAGACAGTGATGGGCGTGCCCGAAAATCCCATGCGGCTCCGGATGGAGGAAGCAGCCCGCATGGCCGGCCTGCGTTACATCGTAAACGTAGTGTACGATGTTCGCCGCCAGATCGTGGGCTGTTTTACCGGAGACATCGTCGAGGCCCACCGGGAGGGGAGCAAGTGCTCCCGCCGAGTTTACGCCGCGCATCTGCCCACCCGCGCCGACATCGTGCTGATCGATTCGCATTCCGCCGACCGGGACTTCTGGCAGTCGGCTAAGGGCCCGTATGCCGGCACCATGGCGGTGAAAGACGGCGGCTCGCTGATCCTGGTCTCACCCAATCCCGAAGGTGTCGCCAGCAACCATAAGAACCTGTTGGAGATCGGCTACAAGCCTCACGCGGAGATCGTGCAGATGGTGCAGATGGGGAAAGTCGACGATCTGGTAGGCGTGGCAATTCTCGCTGATGTCTGCCAGATCGTGGACAAGACCGACTGCATCATGGTGTCGCCCGGAGTCACCGCCGAGCAGGCCAGGAAGATCGGGTTCCGCTACGCCAAAACCGCGGAGGACGCCCTGCGAATGGCGTTCGAGAAGCAGGGTTCTCGGGCCAAAATTGCCGTTCTTCGATACGGCGGGCACATCCTCCCGGTGGTGGATGATGAGATCGCGGAGCTGAGCGCAACCATCTCAGGCTGACAGAGGATTTCTAGTGACGACTCTCAAAGCACTCAGGCGTGACACCGAGGAGCTGCGGTTCCAACGGCAGGAGCAGAACGACCGAAGCCGGTCTGGTCCCATAGACGCGAGGGCGCTCGCGGGCGAACTGAAGAAGCAGCTCCGGGGTGAGGTGCGGTTCGACGACGGCAGTCGGGGACTATACGCCACAGACGGCTCCAATTACCGGCAGGTTCCGATCGGCGTGGTGGTCCCTCGCGACATCGACGACGTGGTTCACACCGTGGCAACCGCTCGTGAATTCGGCGCACCACTCCTCTCCCGGGGTGGCGGCACCAGCCTCGCCGGGCAGTGCTGTAACGCGGCCGTGGTTATGGATTTCTCGAAATACCTGCACCGCGTGCTGGAGATCGACTCTCGGAGGAGCCTCGCGCGGGTCGAGCCCGGGTGCGTGCTGGACGATCTCCGGAATGCCGCCGAGGAACACCACTTGACCTTCGGACCGGATCCCGAGACCCACAACCACTGTACCCTGGGCGGGATGCTGGGCAACAACTCCTGCGGCGTTCACTCGCTGCTCAGCGCCAAGGCCGGGCTCGGCCTGCGTACGTCCGACAACACCCACCAGCTGACGGTGCTGACCTACGATGGCCTCGGCCTCCAGGTTGGACCGACCAGCCCTGAGGAGCTGGAGCACATCATCCAGGGCGGAGGCAGGCGGGGCGAGATCTACCGGAAATTGAAAGATCTGCGCGACCGCTACGGCGACGAGATCCGGCGCCGCTTTCCCCGAATTCCCCGGCGGGTTTCAGGCTACAACCTGGATGAGCTCCTGCCGGAGAACGGGTTCAACGTAGCCCGGGCGCTGGTAGGCACCGAGAGCACCTGCGTCACCATCCTCGAAGCAACGCTGCACCTGGTACCGAGTCCCGCCGCGCGATCACTCCTGATCCTGGGCTATCCCGACGTCTTTTCGGCCGCCGATCACGTCACCGAGATTCTGCCCTACGACCCCACCGCGCTCGAGGGCATCGACCAGCTTCTCTTCGAGTGGGTCCGGGCCAAGGGCGACAAGTCCGCCAACCTGGAGCTGCTCCCGCCGGGAGGTGGATGGCTGCTGGCGGAGTTTGGGGGCGACTCCAAGGATCAGTCTGACGCGCAGGCCCGGCGTGTCATGGAGATGCTGAAGCAGACATCAAACCCTCCTTCGATGAAGCTCTACGACGATCCCAAAGAGGAGGAGATGATCTGGAAGGTGCGGCAGGGAAGCCTGGGCTCCACGGCGTGGGTGCCGGGCCGGCCGGACACCTGGGAGGGATGGGAAGATTCCGCGGTCGCGCCGGAGAAGGTAGGGGACTATCTCCGCGATCTCCGCTCACTCATGCAGCGGTACGGCTATCGGACCTCCCTCTACGGACACCTGGGCCAGGGCTGCGTCCACTGCCGCATCGAGTTCGATCTCTACACTGCAAAGGGAATAGCCCAGTACCGCTCCTTCATGGAGGACGCGACCTCCCTGGTGGTGAAGTACGGCGGCTCTTTCTCCGGCGAGCATGGCGACGGCCAGTCGCGCGCCGAGTTTCTGCCCAAGATGTTCGGCGAAAGGCTGGTGCAGGCGTTCCGCGAGTTCAAGGCGATCTGGGACCCTGCGGGAATGATGAACCCGGGGAAGGTAGTGAACCCCTACCGCATCACCGACAACCTGCGATTGGGTGCTGATTACAATCCGCCTCAGCCCCGGACCCATTTCCGCTATCCTGCCGACCGCTCCACCTTCTCCCGCGCCGTGTTGCGCTGTGTGGGTATTGGAGAGTGCCGGCGGCAGGGCCATCAGATCATGTGTCCCAGCTATATGGTCACCCGAGAGGAAAAGCACTCCACCCGCGGGCGAGCCCGGCTGCTCTGGGAAATGATGAACGGCGAGGTGGTGACCGGAGGCTGGAAGAGCGAAGCCGTCAAGGACGCGCTCGATCTCTGCCTGGCGTGCAAGGGGTGCAAGCACGATTGTCCGGTGAACGTGGACATGGCCACCTACAAGGCCGAATTCCTGTCGCACTACTATAAAGGAAGGGTTCGACCCCGCCACGCCTTTGCCTTCGGCTGGATTCCAGTCTGGTCCCGGCTGGCTTCGAAGGCTCCGACTGCAGCAAACTTCTTCTCCCAAACCCCCGTCCTGCAGGATCTGGCCAAGTGGCTGGCGGGAGCCGCTCCGCAGCGAAAGCTGCCGCCTTTTGCTCCCCAAAGTTTCCAGCACTGGTCTCGACAGCGCACGGCGGCCAATCCGACCGGAACTCCGGTCGTGCTCTGGCCCGACACGTTCAACAACTATTTCCATGCCGATACCGCGCGTGCCGCGTTCGAGGTGCTCGAGCACGCCGGTTTTCGGGTTCAGGTGCCCCAGAGCAACCTGTGCTGCGGGCGGCCGCTCTATGACTACGGCTTTCTCGACCTGGCGGAGCGCTGGCTGCTTCGGATCCTGCGCACCATGCGGCAGGAGATCCGAGCGGGCATGCCGTTCGTTGTTCTGGAACCGAGCTGTTGTGCCGTATTCCGGGATGAGCTGACCAACCTCTTCCCCAACAATGAAGACGCCCGCCGGCTCAAGGCCCAGACCTTCCTGCTCAGCGAGTTCCTGCAGCAGCGCGCGCCCGACTTTCAGATTCCCCATCTCGGCAAGAAGGCGCTGGTCCACGGCCATTGCCATCACAAGGCGATCATGGGCCTCACCGACGAAGAGAAGGTGCTCGAGCGGCTCGGCCTTACCGTGGAGGTTCCCGAGTCAGGCTGCT
>DASUVR010000046.1:0-8924 GCA_036378855.1 Gemmatimonadales bacterium
CGTTGTGAAAGAACGGGGCTCGGGCCGCCAGCGCTCGGAGAACCGGCCCCTTAATCCGACCGATGTCGGCGCACTTGCCCGAGATCAAAGCCCGTCCCGGGTCTGAGGTGTACTTCACCACGCCAGCAAGCGGTCCCCTCTGGCAGGCCACCTGAAAGACCGGCAGGTCCGGCATGCTGAGCTGCCCCAGTGCCGCGAGCACCTGAGGATCGGATTCATGCCCGGCCACATGGCTGGTCCCAATGTCGAGCGGCAGGGGACGCGAATGATTGCCTACGTTCGGCGTGTCATGGCAGGTGGTGCAGGTGCCGTTGATCGACGCCACCCCCAGCGCATCGTTGAGGCCCGCCACCCCGCTGATGGTAAGCGGGTGGGTGTTGAAGATTTCCTCGCCCCGGGCGAGCGCCTTCCGCGGTTCAGCGTAGCGCCCTGAGTTCCGCAGGTCCTTCCACGACTTGAACAAGGTGGACGCGCTGGGGTCGAAGGCCGCTCCGGTAGGATTGTCGCCGAGTGGATCGTTGATGCCGGGGAAATACGCCACCGATGCCAGCGCGGTGGGTCCACCGGTTCCCTGCTCCGCCTGTAGGACGCCGGCGACGTTGTCGGTCTGCTGGGCGGTAAACAGCGCCAACTCGAAGTCCACAATCGAATTGAGCTGCGCCGGGGTGGGGGAGCGCGCGGCCTGAGCGTGCCCCAGCGTCGCGTCCATTGCCTGGTGCAGCAGGCCGGCCCGGAGGTTCGAGGTAAAAGTGTTACGGTCGGTCAGGGGCTGGACGGTTTCCCGCCCGTCCCACATCACGGTGCTGAGGAATCTCAGGTTGGTGGTGGGGAGCACCCGCCGGTAGACCGACGCCTCCGCGGGAGAGCCCCTGAGGGCGCATCCATAGGGGTCGTGGACTGCGGTGATGGTGTATTCGGCGCCGGCCGGAACGGTCAGGCCCACCCGGATGAGGCCCTGGTTCAGCAGCAGGCTATGCCCGGCAGCCCCATCGGCGGCGGTAACCGAGGGACAGTTGGCGCCATCCACCGGGGCGAATAGGGGATCTCTCCCCCCCGTGGCCGCGAATACGGCCTGGGCAGCCTCGGAGCTCAGGCCAAAGGCGCTGGCCTGGAGGTGGCAAGTCGCGCAGGTCCGGCCATTGGTGCCTAAGTTCTGGAAGAACGCATTGCCCCGATCGATGGTGCCGACCGTGCTGACGGTGCCCAGGCGTCCCGAGCTGTTGGGGGACAAGAAGATCTCGAAGGTTGCCCGGGCCGCTGCGTCCATGCCCTCACTGGGCGAAAACGGCGCACGGTCGGGCTCGCAGGCCAGCAGCAGCGCAGCCGCGGCCAACGGGGCCAGGGACACTCCGGGGGTCTTCATAGATCTCCTCATTCTTGCAGCTGTGCGGGGAATAGTGCGAAGACTTATTTCTACAGAAGAATGGCGAGCAGAGCAATAGCGGCCGCCTGTTGGAGGTCTTAATTTTGCTGAAGTAGGCCGCCCACCATCGTCTAAGGATCCCCGTGTCGCCCGAACCGGCAGCCCTCCCCCCGATCATTCGCTTTGGCGATGAGCTGGAGCTGGATCGCTCGGCTTATCAGCTCCGGCGCGGGGGTCGGCTGCTCAAGCTGGAGCGGATCCCACTGGACATTCTCCTGCTCTTGACTGAACAAGCGGGACAGCTGGTCAGCCGGGAGCAGATCGCCGAGCGGATCTGGGGCAAGGCCACCTTCCTCGATGTTGACAACAGCATCAACGGCGCCGTCCGCAAGATCCGCCAGGTCCTCAAGGACGATCCCGAGCAACCCCGCTTCATTCAGACCGTTACCGGTAGAGGGTATCGCTTCGTGGCCCCGATTCTCGGTCCGGCTGATCCGCCGGCCAAGGAACCCCAAGTAGCGAACCCTGTTCCCGCCCCGGTGTCGGCCCCGGCACGGGCCCGCTCGCGCAGCACCCTACGGCTCGTGATTGCCCTGACCATCCCGCTCCTCCTCGCGGCGATCGTCTGGTCCCACGAGCGGAAACCGGCCCCCCCCAAGGCTCGGGTCATGCTGGCGGTCCTGCCGTTTCAAAATCTCACCGGCGACCAGGGGCAAGAATACTTCAGCGACGGACTTACCGAGGAGATGATCACCCAGGTCGGAAGCCGAGACCCCGCCGGGCTGGGTGTGATTGCCCGGGCCTCGGTGATGCACTTCAAGCACACTCAGGAGCCGCCCGAGCGGATCGGGCGCGAGCTGGGTGCCCAGTATCTGCTTCTGGGCAGTGTCCGGCGGGACGCGAACAGGGTTCGGGTGACCGCCGAGCTGGTGCGGGCCCGGGACCACGCACGACTCTGGGCCCACCAGTACGACCGGCAGTTGAGCGGTCTGCTGACGCTGCAGGACGAGATCGCCCGGGAGATCACCGATGCGATTCAGTCGAGCCTCGGCATCCAGGGAACTACCCGGACCGCGGAGGCGGGCCCGGCGCCGGCCTTGGAAGCCTACGATCTCTACCTGCGGGGAGAATTCTTCCTCAACAAGCGGAGCGACGACGACATCAGAACGGCCGCCTCGCTCTTCGAGCAGGCCATCCAGCGCGATTCCGGGTTGGCCCGCGCCTGGGCCGCGCTGGCCCAAGCCGACGTTCTCGGCGCGGTCTACTCGATCAAGCCGCCCCAGCAGCTCGTAGCCCGCGCCCGCTCCGCTGCGGTCCGGGCGCTCGCCCTGGATCCCTCGCTGGCGGAAGCCCATACCGCCCTGGCTCTCATCATCCAAAATCACGACTGGAACTGGGAGCAGGCCGAGCGCCACTTCCGCCAGGCAATCGCCCTCAATCCAAACTACGCTACGGCCCACCACTGGTATGCCGAGCACCTGATGTGGCGCGGACGGTTCGACGAGGCATTGAAGGAGAGCGAACGGGCCCGACAGCTCGATCCGCTCTCGCTCATCATCGCGGCGGACAACGGCGCCATCCTCTACTACGCCCGGCGGTACGATCAGGCCATCGCTCGTCTACGATCAGTTCAGGCCATCGATCCCACGCTGGCCCGCACCTACCTCCTCGTCTCGGTCTACGCCGAACACGGCATGTTCGATCAGGCGCTCGCCGAAGAGAAGCGTTGGCGGCCTTTGATCCCGGCGCCGCTCCACTGGTCGAGCCTGGCCTACGTCTATGGCCGGGCCGGCCGGAGCGCGGAGGCAAGGCGAGCCATCCGGGAGCTGGAGCGTCTGAGGGAGGGCGATTCGGTCCAGGCCCGGGTCTTGGCCTGGAGCTACGCCGGGGTGAGCGACACGGCGCAAACCCTGGCCTGGCTGGAAAAGGCGTACGCGGAGCACTCCGGCGAGTTGCCGAGCCTCAAGGTCAATCCGGCCTACGACTTTCTCCGGGGGGATCCCCGGTTCCAGCGTCTGCTGCAGCGGGTCGGGCTCGGAGATAAGCCCGAAGCCGCAATGCGCCGCCGGAACCCCGACGTATCCACGAGTGGAGGGCAGCGATGATACGGAGCTCGAGTGTGTTCACGCTCCTGTTTGCTGCGGGTGCTGCAGCGGCCGTCCAGGCGGCACAGACGGCGCATATGAGCGACAGCAGCGCCGCGGCGGCTGTGGTCAACGACTACCTGCAGGGATTGCAGTTCAACGATACCCTTCGGCTCGCAAAGGCGTTCTGGCCCAGCACCAAACTTCTATGGGTGAAACGGGACGGCACACTGGGCGAGCTGACCCAGACCGCGTGGTACGCTTCCTTCCGTGGCAGCGTGGGCCAGCGGGTCGAGGGCACCCTGCGGATGGTGAAGTTGGAGCTCACCGGTTCGGCGGCAGCGGCCAAGGTCGTGGAGGAGTATCCCGACTCGCGCTACACCGACTATCTGGGTTTGCTGCGGATTGCGGGCCGCTGGTGGATCGTGAGCAAGCTCTACGTGGCGGAGCGCCGGTGAGAAAGTCGCCAGAGATGACTCCGGCAGACGCCAAACGCGCCAAGATCCAGCGCGAGTTTCTCCAACGGATGGGCCGGCAGGCCCTTTTGGCCCTGGTTCTGGTTGTGGGATCGCTGCTGGGGGGGATGGCGGGCTTCCACCACTGGAGCAGACTGGCGTGGCTCGACGCGTTTCTCAACGCGTCGATGTTGCTCGGGGGCATGGGCCCGGTCGGTGACCTGGGCCCTGCCGCGGGCAAGTTGTTTGGTGGCCTGTATGCGCTATATGCCGGGCTGGTATTCCTGATCGTAGCCGGCCTGCTGGTAGCGCCGGTGTTCCACCATGTCCTCCACCGTTTTCAGTTCG
The DNA here is from genome assembly GCA_036378855.1 of Gemmatimonadales bacterium. GTDB lineage: Bacteria > Gemmatimonadota > Gemmatimonadetes > Gemmatimonadales > GWC2-71-9 > CAVVWJ01. The sequence goes on from DASUVR010000046.1 coordinate 4,251, forward strand.
AAGACAAAGAAGGCTGATGCAGCCGGCCGACGCTTCATTTCATACCTTGGCCGCTTGCATCCTTTCCTGCATCGCTGCCATCTCCTCGCGGTTCGGGCCGTAAATTCCCGGCGGTGCACCACCCGCCATCCGGCACATAAGCGAGAGCTGCCCCCGATGGTGGACCAGGTGCATGAGAATGGCGCCCCAGAGGATGTCGCGAATGGGCATCCGCCGATCGGCGAAGGGGATCTCCCGGTCGAGATCCGCCTCGGTAAGCCCGGCGAGTCGCGTCTCCGAATCGGCATGCATCCGCTGATAACCCGGCGCCAGCAACCGCACCTCGCGCGGACGCTGCATATTCGGCGGGGCTTGCTGGAACGTGACCGCGCCGTTGGCAATGCCGTAGCTGATATACCCTTCGATCTCCGCCAGGTGCCACGCCATCTCACCCAGGGAACGCCCACCGCGGTCGGGACGGAAGTCATACTGATTGGCTGGGAGTGATTCGAGGAGTTTCGTCGTGAGCTGGGCTTCCGTCTCCCAGACCCGGTGGAACCGGTCCAGCTCGTTGATGGGTGCCATAATATCCTCCGGACAAGGTTGGCAGACGGAGGCTGCCAAGGGCTCATATCCTACTATTCCGCCCGCCGCCAGGCCAGAGGTGGAGGTGCATGCGTGCGCTACGTTCTTGACCTCATGGGAGTCGCCGTATTCGCCGTCAGCGGCGTGCTGGCCGCCGGACGCAAGGGGCTGGACGTGCTCGGCGTCGCGGTGATTGCGGTGGTGACCGCGATCGGCGGGGGTACGCTGCGCGACCTTCTACTCGACCGCCATCCGATCTTCTGGATAGCCAACACCGCTTACCTCTGGGTCATTCTCGCGGCGACGGCCGTGACGCTGGGCTATGTCCGATTCTGGGCCGCCTCCCGGCGCACTCTTCTCATCGCCGACGCCCTGGGCCTGGCATTCTTCACCATCGGCGGGGTGGAGATTGCGCATCAGACGGGACACGGGGATCTCATCGCTCTGCTCATGGGAACGATGACCGGTGTTGCGGGTGGAGTACTTCGTGACGTGCTCCTGGGCGAGATCCCGCTGATCTTTCGCCCTGGCCGACTGTATGCCACGGCCGCGATCGTGGGTGCCGGGCTCTACGTGCTGCTGGCGGGACGCGGAGTCGCCAAGGAGACGGCGGCGCTGGCCGGCATGGGCACCATTGCCGGGCTGAGACTGGCGGCCATCTTCTGGAGACTGGAGTTACCGGTGGTGCGGGTGCCGGAAGACGAGGCAAGGTGACATCCATTCTCCCCCACAAGGCTTCGGTGCGCCCATGGCTCCAGTACAATGAAAATGAAAACTTATGGTAGCTTCGACGAATACCTGATAGACCAGAGTCGGAGCAATCAGGCGATCATTCGCGGACTTCGGCGTCTGGTGAAGCGGGTCGAGCCCGGGCTGAGCGAATCGGTCAAGTGGGGCAACGGATGCTGGATCGGCAGCAAGGGTCCGGTCGCGTATGTGTATTCCACCCCGGACTACGTGCAATTCGGTTTCTTCCGGGGATCATCCTTGAAGGATCCGAAAGGCCTGCTCGAGGGTAAGGGCAAGTACGTGCGCCATACCAAAGTCCATAAACCCTCCGCCATCGATAAACGGTCGTTGGCCGCACTCCTCCGGCAGGCCGCGGGCCCGCGGTAGCAGCCGGTGAAATCCATCGATTCCGCTTCGGAAGCCCGGGTACGCGAGAGCTTCAGTCGTCAAAGTCATATGGCCAGTCTCGGCGCCGAAATCGTCTTCATTGCCGCCGGCGAAGTGCATCTGGCGTTTCCGTTCGCCGAGGAATTCTGTCAGCAGAATGGGTTCATGCACGCCGGGGCCATTGCCAGTGTGGCCGACTCGGCCAACGGCTACGCCGCATATACCCTGGCTCCCCCCGACACCGACGTGCTGGCCGTGGAGTTCAAGATCAATCTGCTGGCCCCGGCCCAGGGTGCGGGATTTCTGGCTTGCGGCCGGGTGCTGCGTCAAGGACGAACTCTCACCGTCTGCCAGGCCGATGTCTTCACCACCGGGTCCAGTCAGCGCTCACTGATCGCCACCATGCTGTCCACCATCATCGTGCGTCCCAGGACCCGCGGTGGGACCGGCACCGCCTAGCCTCACCGGCAGAGACCCGAATTCTTCCGATGCCCTCCGGCGGCGGCGGGACACGGGAGTGCTGACGTGGGGCGGCCCCGCCCTGATGCTGCCCGCTCGCGCGGCCTGCGCCGTGGGAGCGCAGGCACTTGTCGCAGCCGTCTTCGCTCGGCGGGGATCTCCGGCTCCATGGCACGCTGCCGAGCCCTGGATGCCGGTGTACGGAACATTGATCGACGCTGGATGTTTGACGCTGCTGTGGCGGCTGACTCGCCGCGAGGGCATTGGCTTGTTCGATCTGGTCGGGTTCGATCGGACAAGGCTGGGCCACGATATTCTGCTGGGCCTGGGGCTCATCCCTTTCAGCCTGGTCTTCATATTGGGCGGGATCCGAGTGGCCGGCTTGCTGTTGTATGGAACACCCACTCCCCCGTACCTCTTTGCGTCCCTGCCTTTGCCAGCCGCGCTATACGGCGTGCTGGTATTCCCTTTCATCTGGGGGTTAACCGAGCAGATGACCTATAACGGGTATCTGCTACCCCGCTTCAAGGTGCTCGGTCGGAGTACCAGCCTGGCAATCGCACTGGTAGCGTTCGCCTGGGCGGCACAACATTCCTTCATGCCTTTGACCTTCGATTCGAAGTACATGGCCTTCCGCTTGTTGTCGTCGATGCCCAACACCGTTTTCCAGACGCTCCTGTATCTTCGACTTCGCCGGTTGGTTCCACTCGCGGTGGGGCACTCCCTGATGGATGGAGCGAGTGTGTTCATGGGGGTGCTCCTTCCGTTGCTGAGGGCGGGATGATACCGCATCGGAGTGTGACTCCATGAGACTGGACATCAGAGACACCTTTCGCCAACCGGCTCGCCATGTTACGCGACACATTCGGCAGGTCCTGGATGCTTCTCCATCAACCGGATCCCTGATATGAAACAGACCGCGAACGCTCGATTCGCCATCAAGAGCTGGGACGAAAAGCCTTACAGCGAGGGCCAGGACTTGCCAAAGCTCACCCGAGCCAGCGTGAGCAAGACCTACAGCGGCGACATCACGGGAGAAGGACAGGTCGAGTACACCATGATGTACCGCAGCGATGGCTCGGCGACCTTCGTCGGGCTCGAACGGGTTACCGGACGGATCGGCGACAAGTCCGGCAGCTTCGTCCTGCAGCGCACCGGCGTGTTCGAAGGCGGCCAGGCAAAGGAGACCTATTCCGTGATCTCCGGCTCCGGAAGTGGAGAGCTGCGGGGTATGTCGGGAGAGGGCCGTTCCGCCGTGGGGCACGGCATGGAGCACCCCTTCATGCTGAGCTATGAGTTGAAGGCATGAGCTGAGCGCACCCAGCCCGCAGGTGCAAAGCACCAATCCACCGGCACACCGGTCGACTCGATGGGCAGTCACCGAGCTGGCTTTGGCCGTGCTTATCGTCGCTGCCTTCGCCGCCGGCGCCCTGCCTGTCACCGAAGTGCCCGCGCTCCTTATCCTGGGATGGGTGTCGCTCCGCCGCCGCGGGTTGGGGTGGTCGTCGGTTGGCCTCAGAAGACTGGAGAATGGCCGGCGAGCGGCGCTGCTGATCCCGGCTGGAGTGGCCTATGCGATCATTTCCCTCTATACGCTGGACCCTCTCCTGGACCGGCTGACCGGCCGTCCGGCCGACCTCAGCGAGTTCGCAGACGTGCGGGGAAATGCCTCGATGCTGCTGTTCTGGCTGCTGCTCAGCTGGCTTCTGGGTGCGTTCGGGGAGGAGTTGGCGTACCGCGGGTACATCATCAATCGTATATCCGATTTGATACCTCAACGGGCCGCCGCACCGTCGATCGCCGTCCTGAGTAGCGCCCTCCTTTTTGGAGTCTCTCACATATCGCAGGGACTCTCCGGCGTTATCTCTAATTTTTTGGGTGGCCTGGTATATGGTATCCTGTATCTATCAGCAGGCTGGAATCTCTGGGTTCCGATCCTGGCGCATGGCCTGGAGGATACCATAGGCTTCCTCCTGATTTACGCCGGGCGGTATCCCGGTCTGTAGCGCAGCCAGAAACAGCGCTGCCCTGTGAACGAGTCGCGCAGGTGATGATGCGGTCGGTTGCCCGCTGGGCTGCAATCGCGCTGCTGGTTGCACTCAGCATCCTAGGCCTCCAGAGCGCCATCGAAGAGCTGAGGGAAGCCACCACCCTGGGCCAGCGGGCCGATGTCGCAGCCCAATTCGGTTATGCTCTGGCCGGACTCGTCGCTGCCGCCGCTCTGCTCCGCCGGCGTGCCTGGGCCCGAGGGGCACTGTGGCTCTGGGCCGGGCTGGTCGTGCTGACCGGCGGGATGGCACCGGTGGTGTGGGGCGACACGGGACTCATCGTCGGCCTGGTTGCGGCCCTGGCGTGCGCCGGGATCGCCGCCCTGGTCGTTTGGCTGGCCACGAAAGAAAGAGGACAGGCATGAAGAAGAGCGGCTCGAAGAACAGCGGATCTGCTTCTCAGCTGATCGACGCGAGAATCCAGGAATTGGGTGACTGGCGAGGCAAGCTGCTCCGCCGGCTGCGGGCCCTCATCAAGGAAGCCGAT
>DASUVR010000047.1:0-11975 GCA_036378855.1 Gemmatimonadales bacterium
TGATGGGACGCGATATCCTGAAGCAGGGCTGCCGACCGGTCCGGCGCGCTTGGATGAGGTGCCACCGGATTCCAACCGAGCGGATCGGAGTGAAGCTCGAAGCGAGCGGAGCGGACTGTACTGCCAGGCTCCCGTTCGAGCTTCGCACGCAGCTCGGAATAAGCCGGCCGGAACCGGCGGTTGAATCCCACCCAAATTTGCCGGTTGCGAGAGCGTGCCAGATCGAGCAACACCCCGGCCTCTGCGATCTGAAGCACCATCGGCTTCTCGAGCAGCACGTGGGCTCCGCCGCACAACGCCTCCTCCGCCACTGCGCAGTGACTTTCGGGCGATGAGCTGATCAGAACTGCGTCGGGTTGAAGCCGGGTGAGGAGGGGGGCCAGTGAATTGTCGGAGAGCACTGACGGAAGGCTGGCCTTGATCCAAGCCAGCCGCTCGGGCCGAGGATCGGCGACGCCAACCAGCGACCAGCGGGCCTGGCCCAGGAGTGCCGGCAGGTGAAATCGCTCGAACACCCGGCCGCAGCCGACGGCAACGAGCCGAAGTGGTTCCTCGGGCCGCTGAGTTATGCCAGCTCCTCGAATCGCGCAGTAAAATGGCGCAGCCAGGGGGCCTGTTCGGCAAAGCGGTATCCCCGCACATTCGCCCGCCGTTGCCAGACCTGGAGAATGGCTTCGACCACGTAGTCGATGTGGCTCTGGGTGTAGACTCGGCGGGGAATCGCAAGCCGCACCAGCTCCATCGCTGCGGCAGTCTCCTGTCCGCTTTCCGGATCTCGTTTGCCAAACATGACGGTGCCGATCTCGACGCCCCGAATTCCCGCCTCGCGGTAGAGTTCCACCACCAGGGCCTGGCCGGGAAGCTGGAGCGCCGGGATCTGGGGAAAAAAGGCGGCGGCGTCCAGATAGATGGCGTGACCTCCGGGGGGTTGCACGATGGGAACCCCGGCCTGGGCAATGTGCTCACCCAAATACGTGGTGGAGCGGATTCGGTAGAGGAGGTAGTCCTCGTCCAGGGCCTCATGGAGCCCGACCGCGATGGCGTCGAGGTCGCGCCCGGCCATCCCGCCGTAGGTGGGAAAGCCTTCGGTCAGGATCAGCAGGTTCCGCGCCTTCGATGCCAGGCGCTCCTCATTGGTGGCCAGAAGCCCGCCGATATTGGCCAGCCCGTCCTTCTTGGCCGACATGGTACAGCCGTCGGCGTGGGAGAACAGCTCCCGGGCGATCTCGACCGGCCGCCGACCGGCATAGCCCTCTTCCCGGAGCTTGATGAAGTAGGCGTTTTCGGCGAACCGGCAGGCATCGATATACAATGGGATCCCATACTCTTTACAGATTCCGGAGACGGCCCCTACATTGGCCATCGAGACCGGCTGCCCCCCGCCGGAGTTGTTGGTGACGGTGAGCATGCATAGGGGAACCCGCTCGGCGCCAACGTCGGCGATCAGCCGGCGCAGGGCCTCCACATCCATGTTCCCCTTGAATGGGTGACGGGCGGAGGGGATCCGGCCTTCCGGGATCACCAGATCGCGCGCTTCTGCCCCGGTGAACTCGATGTTGGCCCGAGTGGTGTCGAAGTGGGTGTTGTTGGGAACCACGTGTCCCGGCCGGCACAGGACCGAGAAGAGAATCCGCTCCGCGGCGCGGCCCTGGTGCGTCGGCAGGACGTGACGAAAGCCGAAGATATCGTGCACCGCCGCTTCGAAGCGGTACCAGGAACGGCTTCCGGCATACGACTCGTCACCCCGCATGACGGCGGCCCACTGCTCCGAGCTCATCGCTGCCGTGCCGCTGTCGGTCAACAGATCGATGAGCACGTCTTCGGCAGGAAGCAGGAACACGTTGAAGCCTGCGGCGCGCAGCTTCCGGTCCCGCTCTTCGGCCGTCGTCATCCGAATGGGCTCGACGGCTTTGATCTTGAACGGCTCGATGATGGTTCGCATGGGCTGAATAGTATAAACAGCCTATGCCATTGTAGCGTGGGTCACAGCAGCGTTATCCGGTGCCGACAATGATTTCCTCTCCTCATATCGGCAGGGTGAGCGTGAGCTCGCAGTTTGGCAGATGGACCCGGATCGGTGGCGCCCTCCTCCTTCTGGCTGGGTGTTCGCGCTCACCCGATCGCCCGGTTCAGTCCGGCCAGCACACCGCCAGCCTCCCCGCCCGCGTTCCAGCAACGGCCGCCTTATCGGACAGTGCGGATGACGGGCAGTGGATCATGCCCGCTCGGAACTACGCATCCACTCGCTACAGCTCCCTGAGTCAAATCACCGCCCAAAACGTGGGCCAGTTGAAGCTGGCCTGGACCTTCTCCACCGGGGTGACTCGGGGCCACGAAGCGGCGCCGTTGGTGGTCGACAACACGATGTACATCGTGACACCGTTCCCGAATTATCTATACGCGCTGGATCTGACCCAGCCGGGCGCACCGGCCAAGTGGACCTACAAGCCGAGTCCTGCGCTTTCGGCGCAGGGCGTGGCCTGCTGCGACCTGGTGAACCGGGGCGCGGCGTATTACGACGGAAAGATTTACTTCAACAGTCTTGACGCTACGACTCACGCGGTCGATGCCAAAACCGGCAAAGAGGTCTGGAGCACCCGGGTTGGTGACATCAACAAGGGTGAGAGCACCACCATGGCGCCGCTGGTGGTCAAGGGCAAAGTGTTGGTGGGAAACAGCGGCGGAGAGTTCGGCGTCCGCGGCTGGCTCACCGCCCTCGATGCCAAGACGGGCAAGCTCGCCTGGAGAGCGTACCACACTGGTCCAGACAAGGACGTCCTGATCGGCTCCCGATTCAAGCCGTTCTACTCCCATGACAAAGGCAAGGATCTCGGAGTCTCCACCTGGCCGGGCGACGCCTGGAAGATCGGCGGCGGCGGGGTATGGGGCTGGATCTCCTACGACCCCGACCTCGATCTGATCTACTACGGGACCGCGAACCCCGGGCCTTGGAACGCCGATGTGAGGCCGGGCGACAACAAGTGGACTGCCGCCATGTTTGCCCGGGACCCGGATGACGGGCAGGCGGTCTGGAGCTACCAGTGGAGTCCGCACGACCTGTTCGACTACGACGGCATCAACGAGCTGGTTCTGCTGGATCTGCCGATCAAGGGGCAAATGCGGAAGGTGCTCGTTCGGCCGGAGCGGAACGGCTACATCTATGTGCTGGACCGTACCACTGGTGAAGTGCTCTCGGCGGATCCCTACGGCTACATCACCACCACGAAAGGTGTCGATCTCAAGACCGGACGTCCCATCGAGGTACCGGAGAAGGCACCAGAGACTGGGAAAGTGGTGCGAGAGATCTGCCCTGCGGCCCCGGGGACCAAGGACTGGCAACCGTCCTCCTACTCACCGCGCACCCGGCTGCTGTACATCCCGCACCAGAACCTCTGCCAGGACGAAGAAGGCGTCGAGGCCAACTACATCTCGGGCACGCCCTACGTGGCGGCGATCGTGAAGATGTATGCCGGCCCCGGTGGTAACCGTGGTGTGGTCACCGCCTGGAATCCGGTCGAGCGCAAGGCTGTCTGGCAAGTGAAAGAGAAGTTTCCGGTTTGGAGCGGCACGGTGGTGACCGCTGGGGACATCATGTTCTACGGCACGATGGATGGCTGGTTCAAAGCGCTCAACGCGCGAGACGGCTCCGAGCTGTGGAAGTTCAAGGTGGGCTCGGGGATCGTGGGGCAGCCGATCGTGTATCGTGGCCCCGACGGCAAGGAATACGTGGCAGTGCTCTCCGGGGTGGGCGGCTGGGCTGGGGCCGTAGTTGCCGGTGGTCTGGATGTCAGAGACTCGAGTGCGGCGCTCGGGTTCGTCAACGCGATGAAGGATCTTCCCCAGGCAACCACCAAAGGCGGGATGCTGTATGTGTTCTCGCTTCCGTGAGGGCGGCGCGGCAGCCGGGCAGCGGGGCCGCTCCTTCGCTGCGCTCAGGATGACAGCTGGTGCTGTAATCGTGCTCGTGGCCTGCCAGAGGGAGGAGCGGAACTTCTCAGGCATGCCACCGAGCGCTACTTCCACCATGCCGGCCGCTCGCGAGAGCGGGCTGCAGCCGGGTCCTTCGGTTCGCAGTACCTCGATCAATGGGCCGTACGAGCAGAATGCGTACGGGGTCGCGCAGGGTAAGACTCTGTACAATGCGTTCAACTGCTCCGGGTGTCACTTCCAGGGCGGTGGTGGCATCGGTCCGCCGCTGATGGACGATGAGTGGGTCTACGGCAGCAGGCCGGAGAACATCTTCGAGACCATCGCCGAGGGGAGGCCGAACGGCATGCCTTCGTTCGGGGGCAAGATCAATCCGGACCAGATCTGGCAGATCGTGGCCTACGTGCGCTCCATGAGCGGGCTGCTGCGGAAAGATGTGGCGACCGGGCGCAACGACGACATGCAAGTGCGGAGTCAGGAGCAGGCCGCCGACAAGGCCAAGCCGGTGCAGTCAGCTCTTCCCCCTTCGGCTGAGCGGCAATGACGGAGCTGGCCATGCTCAGCCTGTTACAGCAATCGCACTCGGTACTGAATCCCAGCAGTCCGCAGACCCGGCTGATCGATCGGCTGTGGGATGCGATGTATTTCGTGTCTGCCGTGGTGTTCGTTCTGGTGGTGTTGGCGCTGCTCCTCTCCGTGTTCCGCCGGCGCGACAGCGAGGCCGCGGAAACCGACCCCGGGCAGGAGCGTTCGCTGACGACGGCGGTGAGCATTGCGACGGCGTTGACCGTACTGATCCTGTTCGGATTTCTGGTCTACGATGTCGCGGTGGGGCGGCAGCTCACTCGCGGGCTCGGCAAAGACGCGTTGCAGGTCCGGGTGATCGGCCACCAGTGGTGGTGGGAGCTGCAGTACCGTGATTCCGTGGCGCAAAACTGGTTCACCACGGCCAATGAGCTGCACATACCGGTTGGGCGGCCGGTCGCGCTGGAGCTTCTCTCCACCGACGTCATTCACAGCTTCTGGCCACCCACGGTAAGCCAGAAGCGCGATCTGATACCGGGCAAGGACAACAGCCTCTGGCTGCAGGCCGACACTCCCGGGGTATATCGGGGTCAGTGCGCCGAGTATTGCGGGCAGCAGCATGCCAAGATGGCCTTTCTGGTCATTGCCCAACGGCCGGACAGCTTTGCCAGCTGGCTGGCCGCACAGCGGGATACCGCCCTCACCCCAACCACCCAACCCGCCATCCGGGGCCAGGAAGTATTCCTGGCCTCGAGCTGCGTCATGTGTCACGCCATCGCAGGCACCCCGGCGGGAAGCCGCATCGGTCCCGATCTCACTCATCTGGCCAGCCGGCGGACCATCGCTGCCGGAACGTTGCCCAATACCCGCGGCAATCTGGCCGGCTGGATCGTCAACCCGCAGTCCATCAAGCCGGGCACCCGCATGCCGCCGAACCAGCTCAAACCGGCTGATCTGCAGGCGCTGCTGGCATATCTGGAGACTCTGAAATGAGCGCCGCGGCCGCTCCGGTTCCTCAGCCCCCACCGGCATACGAGGATCAGGAACGCGTCAGGCGCGAGCTGGAACAGACCTGGGCCCAGCCTCCCGGGCTCTGGCACTGGTTGAGGAGCGTGGATCACAAGTCCATCGCCAAGCGATACATCGTCACCGCCTTCATCTTCTTCGTGCTGGCGGGCCTGGAAGCCGCAACCATGCGGGCCCAGTTGGCCCGTCCGGAGAACACCGTGCTGGGCCCGGACGCATACAATCAGTTCTTCACCATGCACGGGCTGACGATGATGTTCCTCTTTGCCGTTCCGATCATGGAGGCAATGGGGCTCTACTTCGTTCCGTTGATGATCGGTGCCCGCAACGTGGCGTTCCCCCGGCTCAACGCCTATGGCTATTGGGTTTATCTCTGCGGCGGGATCTTCCTCTACCTGATGTTCTTCATGAACACCGGCCCCGACGTTGGCTGGTTCGGGTACGTACCTCTGTCGGGACCGGAGTTCAGTCCGGGCAAGCGGGCCGATGTGTATGCCCAGGCGATCACCTTCACCGAGATTGCGTCGCTGGTGGGATCGGTGGAGCTGATCGTCACCATCTTCAAGAACCGGGCGCCGGGCATGACGCTCAACCGGATGCCCCTGTTCGTCTGGGCCATGCTGGTGCAGGCATTCATGATCCTGTTCGCCATGCCCTGGGTGGCCACCGCGACGCAGTTTTTGGCGATGGACCGGCTGATGGCGACGCACTTCTTCAACCCGGCGGAGGGGGGTGACGCTCTCCTCTGGCAGCATCTGTTCTGGTTCTTCGGCCATCCCGAGGTCTACATCATCTTCATTCCGGCGCTCGGTTTCGTGTCATCCATCATCGGCACGTTCACCCGGCGGCCGGTGTTCGGCTATCCGGTCATGGTGCTCTCGATGATCGCGACCGGCTTCCTCGGGTTCGGTCTCTGGGTCCACCACATGTTCGCCACCGGGCTGCCCCAGCTCGGCGAGAGCTTCTTCACCGGGGCCAGCATGATGATCGCCATACCGAGCGGGATCCAGATCTTCTGCTGGATCGCCACAATCTGGTCGGGGCGGCCCCGGTTCACGGTGCCGTTCCTGTTCGTGCTGGGATTCGTCGTGCTCTTCATCATCGGCGGTTTCACCGGGGTGATGATCGCGTCGGTGCCCTTCGACCAGCAGGTGCACGACTCGTACTTCATCGTGGCCCACTTCCACTACGTGTTGATTGGCGGTGCGGTCTTCCCCCTCTTCGGAGCCTTCTACTACTGGTTCCCCAAGGTGACGGGCCGAATGCTGAGCGAGCGGCTGGGCCGATGGAATTTCTGGCTGTTCTTCATCGGGATGAATGTCACCTTCTTCCCCATGCACCAGCTTGGGTTCGAAGGCATGCCGCGCCGGGTCTATACCTATCTGCCGGAGACCGGCTGGGGCGATCTGAACTTGCTGGCGACCATAGGCGCAGTGACCATTGCTACCAGCATGCTGATCTTCGTGATCAATGTGGTCCGGAGTTATCGGGTTGGTCTGCCGGCGGGCGACGATCCCTGGGGCGGAGAGACGCTGGAGTGGGCCACCACCTCGCCGCCACCACACTACAACTTCGAGTACCCACCGGTGGTGGAGAGCCGCTCCCCCCTCTGGGACACCACCGGAGAGATGCCGGTGGTGACCGGACTGCGAACCGACGTGCGCGATACGCTGGTCACTACGCTGCTGGATGCGGAGCCGGACAGCAAGCACCGGCATCCCAACCCCAGCATCTGGCCGCTGCTGAGCGCCATCGCTACCACGATTCTCTTCGTCACCCTGATCTTCACGCCCTGGGGCGCCGTAATAGGAACGCCGTTGTTCCTGCTGGCCCTGCTCGGGTGGGGCTGGCCCAGAGGGCGGGACAAGCGGGAGCAGCAACTGGTGGAGAGCGAAGCATGAGAGGCACCCGTGCCGTCGCCGATGTGCGGCATCTGCCCCGGACCGTGTTCGGAAACCGGTCCCTGATGTGGTGGGGCACGATGGGGTACATCATGATCGAGGGCACCACGCTGTTCATCTGCGCGGTGACCTATTTCTACCTCAGCCGGAACTTTGCCACCTGGCCTCCACAGCACATCTATCGGCCGGGGCTGGTAATACCCACGATCCAGGTCGGGGTGATGCTGCTGAGCATAATCCCGATGCGCTGGGTGGATCGGGCCACCCGGCGGATGGATCTTGCTACGGTGCGGACCGGGCTCCTGATCTGCTCGGCGCTGATCCTGGCGATGTGCGTGCTCCGGTTTTACGAGTTCCGGGCGCTCCAGGTCCGCTGGGATACCAGCGCCTACGGCTCGGCGGCGTGGGCAGTGGTCTTTTCCCATACCACGCTGTTAGTGCTGGAGGCGGCCGAGACGCTCACCATTACCGCCCTCATCTTCGGCGATCAGGTGGAAGAGCGGGATCTCTCGGGCGTGAGCGACAACGCACTGTACTGGTATTTCCTGACGGGCGTCTGGGTGCCGCTCTATATCGCGGTGTTTCTCTCGCCGTACTTCATGTGACCGGGTAGAAGCGGCATGACCGTAGATTCGCGCACCGAGATACCCGACGCCGGCGAGCTGAGGGCCCTTTGGGCGGGGCTTCTGCTGGCACCCGCGGCGTTCCTGCTCAATCTCGAGGTGGCGTACGCGCTGGTTCCCACCGCGTGCTCGACTGGAACCCGACTCCCGATGCATATCGTCCACCTGGTCTGTCTGTTGCTTGCCGCCGCTGGTGCTCTGACCGCCTGGCGCAGCTGGAGACTGACGGGGGAGACCTGGCCTGGTGGAGCAGGGGGGCGGCTCTCCCGGAGCCGGTTCATGGCGGGAGTGGGGCTGCTGCTGAGTCTGTTCATCGTCATGGTGATCATGGCTCAGTGGATCCCCAGCCTCGTACTGAGTCCGTGTCAATGATCAGCCCGCAGAATGTATGGGCCGCCTGGAGCCTGGAGCCCGGAGTGGTAGTGAGCCTTGGGCTCATGGCCTGGTTGTACTGGAGCGGAATCAGACGGCTGTGGCGCAACGCTGGATCGGGACATGGCGTCCGCCGCCGCGAGGCGCTCTTCTTTGGCCTGGGCTGGGCCAGCCTTGTGGTGGCCCTGGTCTCACCGCTGCACCGCTTGGGCGAGGCGCTGTTCTCCGCTCACATGGTCCAGCACGAACTGCTCATGGTTGTCGCGGCGCCGCTGCTGGTACTCGGCCGGCCAATCGTTGCCTTGCTGTGGTCCGTCCCCCTGCCGTGGCGAAGAGCCGCCGGCAACATCACGGCCCGTTCCTCGGTCCAGCGCACCTGGCATCTCCTCACGCTTCCGGCAGTGGCGTGGGCGGTTCACGCCGTCGCTATCTGGCTTTGGCACGTGCCCGCACTGTTTCAGGCCACCCTGGACAGCGATCTGATCCATACGGCCCAGCATCTGAGCTTCCTCGGATCTGCCCTCCTGTTCTGGTGGTCGCTGCTTCGCGTGCGCGAAGGCAGACTTGGGCGCCCCGCCGCCATCCTCTACCTCTTTACCACGGCGCTGCACACCAGCCTGCTCGGAGTCTTGCTGACCTTCAGTGATCGGGTTTGGTACCCGTTGTACCAGTCCAGTACGGCTCCCTGGGGTCTGACCCCGCTGGAAGATCAGCAGCTTGCCGGGCTGATCATGTGGATTCCCGCCGGGGTAGCGTACCTGGTGGCGGCACTGGCCATCGCCGCAAGCTGGCTCCGGGTACCGGGGCGGGGCGTAACCGCGCCGGCGAGAGCCGGAGTAACCGCTGTGATGGTGATGCTTGCAGGGCTCACTCTGGCAGGCTGTAAGCAAAGCACCGCGATGACGCCGGCTGCCGCCACCCAGATCACCGGCGGAATCCCGCAACGCGGCGCACTGGCCATTCGGCAGTACGGCTGCGGCACCTGTCATACGATTCCCGGCATTCCCGGTGCGCGAGCCACAGTTGGTCCAGGGCTCGCCGGGATCAGCGGTCGCCCCTACATTGCCGGCGTTCTGACCAACAGTCCCACCAACCTGATCCGGTGGATCCACCACCCCCAGCAGGTCGACCCGTTGACAGCAATGCCCGATGTCGGTCTGACCGAACCTGCTGCCCGGGACATTGCGAGTTATCTCTACACCCTGAAATGAGAGGTGAGCGGTGAGCGGTACGAGGCGTGCCGTTGGTGCTACTGCTTCTCTTTTACCGCTTACCGCTAGCCTCCTACTGCTCAGCGCCTGTCACAGCTCTCCCGAAAAGGAACAGGAGAAGCTGCGCCAGCAACTGAGCTCCTGGGAGGCCACTGATCGTCTTGCGAGTGAGCTTTCGGATCGAGGTGCGCTCCCGGGCGTCTATGTGCGCCAGATAGCTGAAGTGGTAGAACAGGGCAAACAGAAAGTACGGCAACAGGCGGCCAAGAGCTCGCAGTGAACAAGCTATTGGAGATCGCGCTCGGTCTGGTCACCGGCATCGGTGGATTTCTCGAGGCCGGATCTCTGGCGACCTCCGCCCAGGCCGGCGCCGCCTTCGGGTTTCAGCTGGTCTGGGCCATTGCCCTGGGAACCTTCTGCATTGCATTTCTGGTAGAGATGGCCGGCCGCCTCGCCGCGGTCAGCAAGCACACACTGCCGGACGCGATGCGGGAGCGGTTCGGCATCCGCTTCTTCACCGTGCCGCTGATAGCCGTGGTGCTGGTCTCCTTCCTGGTGCTGGCCTCGGAAATCGGCGGCGTGTCGCTTGCTCTCCAGCTGGCTACCGGCGTCCGCTTTCAATGGTGGGCGCCGGTGGTGGCGCTCGCGGTCTGGCTGCTGCTCTGGGCTCACAATTTCAGCCTGGTGGAGAAAGGCGCCTCTCTGCTGGGACTGGTCACTCTGGTATTTCTGGTGGGCGCCCACCGGCTGCACGCCCCGCTGGGCGAGATTGCCTCCAATCTGCTGCCTGGCCTTCCACGCCAGGATCCGGCGAGATACTGGTTCACTGCCGTGAGCATTCTCGGCGCCTCGGTGAGTCCCTACCTCTTCTACTTCTATTCCGCCGGTGCCATCGAAGACGAATGGGATGAAGGCTATCTGGGAGTCAACCGCATGATCGCCGGGCTGGGAATGGGCTTCGGCGGAACGGTGGCGATCGCGGTGCTGGTTTGCGCGGCGATGGTGTTCCATTCCAGAGGCATTCAGATCGACCGGTACGAGCAGATACCGCTGATCCTGGCGCAGCCGTTGGGTCACTGGGGGTTCATACTGTTCGTCGCCTCCCTCGGGATTGCTTGCTTCGGGGCCGC
Organism: Gemmatimonadales bacterium; assembly: GCA_036378855.1. Lineage (GTDB taxonomy): Bacteria > Gemmatimonadota > Gemmatimonadetes > Gemmatimonadales > GWC2-71-9 > CAVVWJ01. The sequence goes on from DASUVR010000047.1 coordinate 10,716, forward strand.
GCTGGAGATCGCGCTCCAGATCGCCTACTTGATCGCCCAGGGCTTCGGGTGGAAGTGGGGTGAGAACATCAGGCCGGGGCAGGCAGCGCGCTTCAGCCTGACATACACCCTTGTCATTCTATTGGCCGGACTGGTGATCCTGACCGGAATCGATCCGCTCAAGCTCACCATCTTCTCCATGGCGCTTACCGCACTTTCACTTCCGGTTACAGTGGTCCCGCTCCTCATCATCATGAATGACCCCGAGTACCTGGGCGAGAATGTCAATCACTGGATCGCCAACGCCGCGGTGCTTGTCGTCAGCGTAATCGCCTGCGTGGTGGCGCTGGTCGCCATCCCCTTGCAGCTCATGGGAGGAAGCTGAGATGGAGCTGGGACAGGCGCTGCTGGACCAGCAAGTGACTGATCGCAACGGCGAGCAGATGGGAAAAGTGGACGGCGTGGTGGTCGAGCTCCGCCGGGACAGGCCACCTCGAATCGCTGCTCTCCTGATCGGCGGGGGCACCGCGGCCGAGCGGCTGCACCCAGGCTGGGCTCGGTGGCTGATGCGCTGGCGGAAGCGTTGGGGCCCGAAGCAGGACCGGCCGTTCGAAATCCCCTGGAGCAAGGTGAGCAAGATCGGCGTGGACGTGAAGGTCGATCTCGAGGCGGAACGCACTCCAGCTCTCGCCTGGGAGCACTGGGTGCGTGACCGCATCATCGGCCGCATCCCGGGGGCTTGAGCGATGTCCCAGCGCCTTCGATTCGAGCACCTGATGGGCAAGCCGGTGCGGAACCCGCACGGCAGAGTCATCGGCCGAATCGAGGACGCGAGGATCGAGCCCGAAGGCGAAGATTACGGCATCACCCACTTCCTGATCGGACCGGCTGATCGGCTGGCCCAGATCCGTGCCTTTCTCGGTGAGCTGCCCACGCTCCGAAGTGTCGGCATCGGGAATGAGCGCGACCTGCGTCCGTTCCCCTGGCACTGGATCGACCTGACCGATCCGGAGCGGCCGGTGCTGGTCTCGGAACTGTCACCCGTTGACTAGAATCGCTGCCTTCGCCGCAGCACTTGGTCTGCTGCTCGGTTGTGCTCCTTCAGCGCAGCAGAAAGCGCAGCTCGCCCGTCGCACCGTGCAATCCTGGACGGCCACGGTGGAGAAGACCACGGAGGCGGTCCGGCGGGGTGCTGCTCCACGGGTGTTTGGCCGGCAGATCGTTACTGCTGCGATGGAGAGCAGGAAAAAACAAGCTGAAACCCCGGAGTGGGGGAGGCTG
>DASUVR010000048.1:0-2753 GCA_036378855.1 Gemmatimonadales bacterium
GTCGGAAGCGCGTTGAGCGACAGATCCAGGAGCCGGATGGCTTCGGCAGTATCGCCCAGAGCGAGCAGCAACCGCGCTTCATGGTATGTACCGTCGAAGGCCACGTCTCCCGGACGGAGACCTCGGCGAGCCGCTCGCAGCGACCGGAACTCCTCCCGCACTCCCGCCGTGTCTCTCCGCGCGAGCTTCCACTGCATGACCAGCCGGTAGTTTCCCCCCGCCTGAGCCCGGTGCATGGGCCGGATCCCCCGCTCCGGAAAGGCGAGCACGGCCGGGACGTCGAGCAGGGCCTGCCGGGTGCGCAAACGCCTCGACGACTCCACATAGCTGGGGATCAGTCGCTCGACTCGCTGTTCCAGGGCTGCCAGACTGTCCATGGGGTTACCAAAGGCCGAGTAGGCGAAGAGACCCAGTGCGGCGTCGGTGAGAGGAAGAGGAACGTTCACCTCCTCCCAGTCCGGAGTCAGAAATGTGAAATCCGGAGCCGCCTTGCGCTGAAGTTGAGCCGTGAGATGGACATGCCCGGTCAGAGCAGCCAACCCCCGCAGCTGTCGGGCATCGTCCATGTCGGGCCTGGGGTTGGCCCTCAGGAGTGAATCGGCGAGGGCGCGGGCCTGCGCCATCTGCCCTGACTTGAGGAGAAATCGAGTCTCGATGTTCGCCAGCCGAAGTGACACGGCAGGCTTTGCCGTCGACATTCTGGCCCGGCGAATCTCGCTCAAGGCCGAATATTCCTGAGAGCGCCCGGCGGTCAGCTCGCCCAAGGTCTCCAGTACCAGGGCCAGGGTCTCATGCGCCTCGGCGCGCCGGGGGAACGCGCGTACCCAGCTCACCGCAATGTCCCGGAGCAATTCGCGGTTGCGTTCCACTGCAGTGGTCAGTGTTGCAGGCATTGCCTGCGGTTCCGCTGCCAGCACCGCTTTGATCGGCCACGGCACGAATTCGAGAGTATCCCGCGGCATCGAGGGGAAGGCGCCGAGGCGCACGGTGTCAGGGGCAAGAGCATAGCCCTGTCGTATGTAATTGGTCTCGGTGTACAGCAGCCGGGGGAGACGGGAGAAGCCCTCATCTCGAAAGGCCAGATGCACCGACGGGACGATCTCCAGCGCGTGGCGATAGGCGGTCACCGCGGCCTCGTAACTGCCACGAAACTTCCATCCCGATGGGCTGCCTGCATCACGCACTACCAGCGGATCTTTGCCCTGACACTCACCCAAGCCGAACCACGCGGCAAAATCGAGCGAGTCCCGGGCAATCAAGGCCCGGAATTTTTCGCAGGCTTCGGGGAAATGCTGGTCGGCCAGCGCGAGCATCGCTGCGGCTAACGCGCGTTCTCGAGCCGGCAGACTATCCCCTGAGCTTAAAGCGCCGGCCGCATAGCCTCGCCAGGATTTGGCATCCTCGCCGCTCCAGGTGAGCACCTGCGCCAGGGATAGCTGCGCCATGCCGTAGCTCGGATCGATGGCCAGCGCCCGCTGTAGCCGAGCTTTGGCTGAATCCAGGTCCCAGCGCTGCATCGCGAGGTATGCGTCCTGAAAGGCGCGCCAGGCGGGGAGGGAAAGCCGGTCGCCACTGCGAGGTGGAGCGCCGGTAGCCACGCCGCCCCCGATCAGCAGCGAATCGGCGAGCTCCTCAAACCGCTCCTGAGCATCCCTCAGATCAGGGGCAATACGGACCGACTGTTCCCGCACCAGCTTCTGCCCTCCCGCATCGTACAGGAGGCCGCGCACGTAAATGGTGTCTTTGAACTGCCACACCTCACCAAGCACTACCCGCCCGGCTCGGCGCTCCCGGGCGATCGAGAGTCCCGCCTCGACGCTGCTGCTCCCTCCCCTGCGGGATCGGGCATCGGCAACCCAGAGTGGATCAACCAGCTGGAGGCCGCGCCACCGGGCCAGCGCATCGTGGAGCAACGACTCGCATTGATCGCCGTTGAGCAACCGGGGCGCCGACTCGGCCCGATGCCGGAAGGGAAGCACCATGTACAGCGATTGATCCATTACCGGCGTGGATCGGCGGTGGAATGCGGTCGCTGTGAGAGCGGACGCCAGAGCCAGCGCACCGATCAGCGCCCAGCCGGCCCGAGAGACGTGGACCCGGTGCCGCCGCTGTACTCGAGTCGGTACCGTGGGGATTTGGGGCTCTGGTGGCGTCCGGTGACTGGGGAGAGCGGCCTCGAACTCCGCGGCGCTGGCAAAACGGTCGGCCGGAATCTTCTGCAGCGCCTTCAGCACAACCTGCTCGAGCTTCGCCGGAACTTCGGGCCTTCGGATGCGAATGGGAGGAACGGACTCCATGACGTGCTGGGTGGTGACCGATTGCGGAGTGGGTCCCCGGAATGGCGGCTCGCCAACCAGCATCTCATACATCACACAGCCCAGACTGTAGAGATCGGAGCGGCCATCCAGGTGAAAATCCCCACCCACCTGCTCCGGGCTCATGTAGAGAGGAGTGCCCAGCACCAGGCCCGTCCCCGTGACCGAATCGTGTTCGGTAGTGACCGCAGCGCTGATGGCCCGGGCAATCCCGAAATCGGCCACGACCGCGTGACCTTCCGTCAGCAGGATATTCTCCGGCTTGATATCCCGGTGAACGATGCCCTGCGCGTGGGCATATCCCAGAGCGTTGGCTACTTCACACGCGATCTCGACCGCCTCGTCGATCGGCAGGTGGACCTGGCGGCTCAGCCGGCGCCGCAGCGATTCGCCGACAACGTACGGCATCACGTAGTAGAGCAGCCCCTGAGCCTCCCC
>DASUVR010000049.1:0-12411 GCA_036378855.1 Gemmatimonadales bacterium
TGCGCGGCCGAGTAGCGGTACGGCACCATGTCGGCGGGGCGGAGGCGCTTCACGTTCCAGGCGTGGAAGATCTCGTGCGCCGTTATCGACGTGAGCACCGTGTCGAGCCCCGGCATGCCGAGCGCCGGCGTGTAGACGCCGACGTGCGAGGCCTGGTGCTCCAGCGCGCTCCCGCCCTGGAAGGTGGAGTCGTAGATGATCATGATGCTGTACGTGTCCCACGGCGTCTCGCCCAGCACGTTCGCCTCGGCGGGGATGACCCGCGCGATGCGGCGCTCAAGTGAGTCGCGGCCCGCGCCCTGGTACGCGCCCATCGGATAGGTCGCGAACCGCGTCCACTTCCCGTTGATCTGGGTGCTGTCGAGGTCCACCCGTCCCACGAAGAAGGGCATGTCCACCAGGTCGTGATAGGAGCGCTCCTGGTATGACCCTGGCGCCTGGCCCGGTTTCATGGCCGTGGCCACAGTCCAGCTCGGCTGAGTCTTGACCGTAACCGTGGCCGGAAAGTCGAAGCCGGTTCCCTCGGGATAAAGCAGCAGATTGGTGCCATTGAACAGCGCGAAATCCGGCCGGGCCCAAGCCATGGCGTTGTCCAGCGTGTCCGCGATGTAATCGAAGCGCACCGATAGCGAGCGGCTCCCGGCCGGCTGCAGCCGCCAGGTGTCATAGTCGAGCTTGTCCCAGCGGACCGGCTGCCCGGCGGAGGTAGGCGAGAAGTTGACCACCCAACGGGCAAAGTTGCTGATCTCATACGCCCCCGGCGTCCAGGCCGGGAGCGACAACAATACCGGTCCGGTGCTCCCCACATCGAACGACATCATCACCTTGATCAGCCGACTGCGCGCGGTGGTGGAATCGAAGGTGATCTCATAGCGGATGTTGCTGATCGGAGCGGAGCGGACTGGAGCCGTCTGCTGGGCGGACGCGGCGGATGCACTCAGCATCAGCATGCCGGTTAGAGCCTGAGAAGTTTTCATGAGTCTACGACGATAGTCTGGAACAAAAAGTTCCGTTAAAGGAACCACAAAGGGCTTGAAGGGCACAAAGGTAACGTCTACTCGTGAAGTCCTCGTTCTCGCGCTTCCGGCCCCCAACCTGGATTACCAACACAAAAGTAAATCCAATGTCTGCGTTCACGGTCGAGAGGAACCGTAGGTGCGAGGTGACCTTTGTGTCCTTTGTGCCTTTGTGGTGATGATTGTTGAGGCTGCTCAGGTGCCAGTACGCTCCCGCACCACAGCCGGCCCGGGCGTGGCAAGAACGGGCTGGGGCCGGAACTCGCCCTCCCACCGAGCCATCACCACCGATGCCAGGCAGTTGCCCACCAGGTTGATCGTGGTTCGGCCCATGTCCATCAGGGTGTCGACTCCCAGGATCACGGCCACGCCTTCCAGCGGCAGGCCGAAATGGGCCAGGGTACCGGCCAGGATGACGAGGGAAGAGCGAGGAACGCCCGCCACTCCCTTGCTGGTGATCATCAGGGTCAGGAGAATGATCAACTGATACCCGAGGCTGAGAGGCACCCCGGCGGCCTGAGCCACGAAGATCGCGGCGACGGCAAGATAGAGGGTCGAGCCGTCCAGATTGAACGAGTATCCGGTGGGAATCACGAACGCGACGATGCGCCGGGGCACGCCCAGCAGCTCCATGTTCTCCATGGCCTTGGGCAATGCGGCCTCGGAGGATGTGGTGGCAAAGGCAATCAGCGCGGGTTCCTTGACCAGCTCGATGAACCGCCGGATGGGGACCCGCGCAAACAGCGCGACCGGCACCAGCGCCACCAGGATGAAGATCACCAGCGCCAGATAGAGCGTCAGAACCAGCTTGCCCAGGCTGAGCAGGACGCCGAGGCCGCTGTGCCCCACGGTGTATGCTATCGCCGCTCCCACTCCAATCGGCGCGTACTTCATCACGATGCCGGTAAACTTGAACATCGTCTCCGCCAGCCCTTCGCAGAAGCCGAGCATGGCCTGCTTGGGGCCATTCCTCACCTGCGAGAGAGCCACGGCAAAGATGATGGAGAAGAAGACGATCTGGAGCACTTCGTTGTTGGCCGCGGCCTCGAAGAAGCTCTGGGGCACGATGTGCTCGAGAAATCCGGCAAACGAGGGCGTCTTCTGCGCCAGCTCCTGTCCCTCGCTGGTGGACGCCGTGAGCTGCACCCCGATGCCCGGGCGAGTCAGGTTGACCGTGGCCAGTCCCACCACGAGTGCCAGGGTGGTGATGATCTCGAAATAGATGATGGATTTGAGCGCCAGGCGGCCGACCCGTTTCATGTCGTCGCCGTGGCCGGCGATGCCGACCACCAGGCTGCCGAAGATCAGCGGCACCACCACTGCCTTGATCATCCGGAGGAAGACGGTCGCGAGCGGTTTCAGACTCTCGCCCAGACCGGGATTGAGCCAGCCGATCAAAACCCCGATGACCATGGAGATGAGAATCCACCTGGCGAGCGATATCCGGCGGAGCGATCTCCACAACCAGTTCATCGGGCGGCCAGCGTTCCCGCCTTCGCCTCGATTCCGCTCAGCACCGATGCATGAGAGGCCGCAAACTTGGAGACTCCCTCCTTCTCCAGCTCGCGGGTGACCGCCTCCAGCTGAATGCCGGCCTGCGCCAGCGCGGCGAGCTGCCCCGGAGCAGCCTCGATGGCCTGGTCGATCCGCACCGCGGGTGCACCATGATCCCGGTAGGCCTCCAGCGTTTCCGGGGGCACCGTGTTGACGGTATCGGGCGCGACCAGGGCCTCGACGTAGTAGACATCGGGGTATGCCGGGTCCTTGGTGCTGGTGGACGCCCAGAGCGGGCGCTGGAGTGTGGCGCCGGCCCGCTCGAGTCGAGCCCAACGCTCGGTACCGAGCGAGTCGCGGAAGAGCTGATACGCCCGCCCGGCATTGGCAATGGCGATCTTGCCCCGCAATCCCTGATGCGCGTCGCTCAGCAGCGGGTCAATTTTGCCGTCAACCCGACTGACGAAGAAGCTGGCCACGGACGAAATCCCGCCGATCGGCAGGCTGCGCTCCATCCGGCGCTCGAGTCCCTGCTGATAAGCCTCGATCACTTCGGCGTACCGCTGGACCGAGAACAGCAGGGTCACGTTCACGTTGATTCCGGCGGCGATCGAGTCCGCGATTGCCGCCAGGCCGGCCTGGGTCCCCGGAATCTTGATCATCGCGTTGGGTCGTGACACCGCGCGCCACAGTCGCTCAGCCTCCATCCTGGTTGCGTCGGTGTTGTGCGCCAGTTGGGGAGAAACCTCGAGGGAGACGTATCCATCCCGCCCACGGGTTTCCTCATAGAGCGGCCGAAACATGTCGCAGGCCGCCTGCACATCCCGAACTGCCAGGCTCTCGAAGATCTCGGCCGCGCGGAGCCCTGACTCGCTCATCCGGCGGATGTCTTCGTCATAGAGCTGGCTTCCCGCGATGGCCTTCTCGAAGATGGTGGGATTCGAGGTCATGCCCCGAAGCCCATCGTCCTCTATCAGCCGCTTCAGCTCGCCCGAGCTCAGCAGATCCCGGGTGATGTAGTCGTACCAGACGCTCTGCCCCAGACCGGTGAGAAGGAGAAGCGGATTAGCCGGCGGCATGCATCAGCCTCCTGACGGTGTGTGCCACGTGCTCGGGCGTGAGCTTGAATTCCTGGAACAGTCGCTCGCCCGGCGCCGATGCCCCAAACCCCTCCATGCCTACCATGGCGCCTTCGTCCGTGGTCCAGCGGGACCATCCCATCGAGCCACCCGCTTCGACCGCTACCCGGACCCGAACCGAAGGCGGGAGCACCGCGTTACGGTAGCTCTCGGGTTGCGCGGCAAAGAGCTCCCATGAGGGCATCGACACCACCCGGGTGCGGACGCCGTCCTGCTCCAGCAGCTGGGCCGCCGCCAGGCCGATCACCACCTCGGAGCCGGTCCCGATGATTATCGAGTCCGGCTTGCCGCCATCGGGATCGCGCACGATGTAGGCACCCCGCCGGGTTCCTTCGGCGGCGCCCACATCACCTCGGGTCAGCAGCGGGAGCTTCTGCCGGGTGAGCACCAGGATGGTGGGTCCGGTGCTGCGCTCCATGGCCACCTTCCATGCCTCGATTGTCTCGCCGGTATCAGCCGGGCGGATCGTAACCAGGTTGGGAATGGCTCTCAGCATCGCGAGATGCTCGATCGGCTGATGGGTAGGCCCGTCCTCTCCCAGACCGATCGAGTCGTGGGTGCCGATGTAGATCACCGGCAGCCGCATGATGGCAGCAAGCCGGATAGCCGGCTTCATGTAGTCGGAGAAAACCAGAAAGGTGCTGCCGAAGGGCCGCAGTCCGCCGTGAGCGGCAATGCCGTTCAGGCACGCGCCCATCCCGTGCTCCCTCACGCCCCAGTGAATGACGCGCCCGGCCGAGGCCGGACCGAAGTTACCGCCCTGCTTCAGCGTGGTTCCGGTGCTGCCGCCGAGGTCGGCCGAGCCGCCAACCAGATTGGGTACGGACGTGGCCAGGGCCTGAAGGGCGAGTCCCGATGCCTGACGGGTTGCCAGCGGCTTTTCTCCCGGCTCGAGCTCGGCCAGGCTCCGATCCCAATTGCGGGGAAGCGATCCGGAAAGCCACTGCTCGAGCTCGCGAGCCAGCTCGGGGAATTCCGCCGCGTACGCAGCCAGACGTTTGCGCCAGCCGGTCTCGAGCTCGGCTCCCCGGGCCACTGCCCCCCTCCACTGCTCCAGAGCATCGTCGGGAACGTGGAACTTCGGCTCCTGGGGCCAGCCCAGGATCTCCTTGGTGCGGCGGACCTCGTCGGCTCCCAGGGGAGCGCCATGCGCGTCGGCAGTGTTGCGCTTGGTCGGCGCGGGATCGGCGATGACGGTGCGGAGCGCGATCAGCGTGGGTCGCGAGGACTCCGCTCGTGCAGCGTTGTACGCATGGCTGATGGCGGACAGATCGTTCCCGTCCGCTACCTTGAGCACCCGCCAGCCATAGGCCTCGAACCGTCGCGGCACATCTTCGGAAAAGGTGAGGGCGGTGTCGCCATCTATGGTGATATGGTTGTCGTCGTAGACCACCGTGAGCTTGCCCAGCCGGAGATGTCCCGCCAGCGAGGCCGCTTCACTGGCGACGCCTTCCATGAGATCGCCATCGCTGGCAAAGGCCCAGACCCGGTGGTCGACTACGGTATGGTTGGGCCGGTTGAACTGCGCGGCCAGAAATCGTTCGGCCATGGCCATTCCGACCGCATTCCCGAAGCCCTGCCCCAACGGTCCGGTGGTGGTCTCCACGCCGGGAGTGTGTCCTCGCTCGGGATGGCCTGGCGTCTTCGATCCCCACTGCCTGAAGTTTTTCAGATCTTCCAGCGAGAGATCGTATCCGCTCAGGTAGAGGACCGAGTAAAGCAGCATCGATGCGTGGCCGCAGGACAGCACGAACCGGTCGCGGTCGGGCCATTCGGGGTTTCGCGGATTATGCCGCAGGAAACGGGTCCACAGCAGATAGGCGGCCGGCGCTAAAGCCATGGGCGTGCCGGGATGGCCGGATTGCGCCTGCTCGACCGCATCCATGGACAGCGCGCGGATGGCGTTTATGCCGCGCCAGACCAGCTCGGGGCGGATATCGGCTTCGTGATTGATAGAGGGTGAGTCGTCGGGGTGAGCGACTCGGGCCTTGGTGCTTTCGGCGTTCAGGGGAAACCCCTCGGGCGGGTGAGTTGGGAAGATAATAGAGGGCGGAGAGGGCGGAGAGGGCGCAATTTCGCGATATTCCGCGCCAGGTTTGGATTTCGACCTTCAGTCTTTTTCGACGGACTACCATGCGCGGCTGGGTCAAGTTCTTCCTCATCATCATCGTCCTCCCTATCCTCGTGGGAGGGATCGTCCTGTTCGTGGCCGGGCGGCCGCTGGCATTCGAGATCCTTCAGCGGCGGATTGCAGCCCGGTTTCCCGAGGTCAAATGGATCAGCACTCAGGATCTCGGACGATGGCAGGACGACACCGGGCAGCCCCAGCCGCTGATTCTGGATGCCCGTACCCAGCCCGAGTTTGCGGTCAGCCATCTACGCGGAGCCGTGCCGATCGATCCCTATAAGCCAAGTATGCGGGCGCTGCGGGGAAGCCGTCCCTCGGAGTCCATCGTGGTCTATTCGTCTGCCGGCTATCGGGGAGCGCGGGTAACGAGTTGGCTCAATCGGGCTGGCTATACCAGCGTGGTCAACCTGGCGGGCGGATTATTCAAGTGGGCCGACGAAGGCAGGCCAATGGTTCAGGACGAGAACAGGCCCACGTCCCTGGTTCATCCCTACGACCGCAGGTGGGGCCTGCTGGTGGATGGCCGCCACCGGGCCGAGGCACCCGAAGTGGAGAAAAGATCGGCCGGACCATAGGTTAGGCCATCTCGGGCTGTCAATTTGGCGTCATTCTTGCTAGGTTTCTCTGGTGTAGTCAGGCGACCTGCTTGCAGGTCCTAATTCAACCCTTTACTCGGTTCTTTGTGGCACGCAGATCTCGAAGACATTCCGCAGTTTCCGTCCCTAGTTTCCGTCGTTCCCCCGGTCGTTCCATGCAGTCGCACCGCGATTGGTTGCTGGCCCAGCACGGGCCGGTTTGCGCATATTGCGGCGCCGAAACCAGCGAAGACACCATTACCCTGGACCACGTCCGGCCCCGCAGGGGTCAGACGGCATACGATCGTCCGGACAACCTGGTGCTCGCTTGCCGTGACTGCAACGCGGCCAAGGCCGACACCCCGCTGATCGCCTTTCTTATGCAACGGCGCTCTCGCGGGGTGTTTCTGCTTCATTATGGAGAACACCTCTCTGAGCCGGTGCGGTCGTTAATACGCCAGGCTTCCGAGCGACCTCTCCAGGCGCGGGACTGAAACAACAGAGGGCGGCCTAAAGAGGCCGCCCTTCTTGTTTTAGGGGGGTTGCCCTAGCCCTGGCCTTCGCCCGCCTTGGCCATGGTCTCCAGAGACGGTCGCGGAACTCTGGCTTCCAACGCTTCCCGGATGATGCGGCTCTGCTCTGCAGCGTGCGCCGCCGGATACCCTTCGGCCGGGCTCGCCCTTTCCGGCCGGCCTACGTACCGGATCTCCATCGGATGTCCCTCGGAGACCAGCTCCCGCAGCTTGGCCTCGAGATAGCGCCAGGCACCCATGTTTAGCGGCTCCTCCTGCACCCAGACCAGCTCCCGGGCATTGCCGTAGCGCGGGAGGACCTGCCGTAGCTCGGTCCAGGGGAAGGTGTACAGCTGCTCCAGCCGGATGATCGCAGGTCGTTTGTCCCCCAGCTTCTCGGCTTCGGAAAGCAGGTCGTAAAACACCTTTCCGGTGCACATCAGCAGCCGTTCAGCCCGCTCCGGACTCTGCCCGAACGAGGCATCGTCGATCACGGCCTGGAAGTGTCCCGTGGTGAGATCCTCCAGCCTGGAGCTGGCCAGCGGATGGCGCAGCAGGCTCTTGGGAGTGAAGAGGATCAACGGCCGCTGTCTCGAGCGCTTGGCCTGGCGGCGGAGCAGGTGGAAGTACTGGGCCGGGGTGGTGCAGTTGACCACCCTGATGTTTCCCTCCGCAGCGAGGTGAAGGAAGCGGGCCATCCTGGCGCTGGAGTGCTCCGGGCCCTGTCCCTCGTATCCGTGGGGAAGCAGTAGACTGAGCCGGCTGGACATCCCCCATTTCGACATCCCCGCGGTGATGAACTGGTCGATGATGACCTGAGCCGCGTTGACGAAGTCGCCAAACTGCGCCTCCCACAGCACCAGCGCCTCGGGCGCGGCGACGCTGTAGCCGTACTCGAAGCCGAGTGTTGCCACCTCCGAAAGAGGGCTGTTGTGCAGCTCCATGGGAGCCAGGGCGCCGGGCAGGGTGGCGATCGGAGTTAGGGTGGTGCCGCGCTCTGCGTCGTGCAGCACCAGATGACGCTGGCTGAAGGTGCCGCGCTCAGTGTCCTGGCCGGTAAAACGGACGGGCACCCCCTCGGTCAGGAGAGATCCCAGCGCCAGCGCCTCGGCATGGGCCCACTCGATGCCGCCCTCAGGCCCCATCGCCGAGCGCCGGCGTTCGAGCTGTCGCCGCAGCTTGGGATGCACCTGAAAGCCCTCGGGCCAGCTGTGCAACTGGTCGTTGAGCGCGATCAGGAAGTCCGCCGGAAGGGCCGTCTCCACGTCCTGGCCGGGACCGCTCAGCCGTACGGTACGTTCCTGGTTGGGAGATCGGGCCATGCCGGTCTTGAAGGCCTGCTGGATGTCCACCAGGCGTTGATACGCCTGGCCGGCCTGCCGATCGGACTCTTCTTGCGTGATCACTCCCGCCTGGACCAGCTCGCTCGCGTAGCGCTCCCGCACGGCGGGCAGGCGCTTGATCCGTTCGTACATCAATGGCTGGGTGTAGGCCGGCTCGTCGCCCTCATTGTGCCCGTGCCGGCGATATCCCACCAGGTCGATGACCATGTCTTGATGGAACCGGTCCCGGTACGCCATCGCCAGCCGTACGGCGGAAAGACAGGCTTCGGCGTCATCGGCATTGACGTGGATGATGGGTATGTCGAACCCTTTCGCCAGATCCGAAGCGTACCGGGTGGAGCGGGCATCCTCCATGTCGGTGGTGAACCCCACCTGGTTGTTGGTGATCAGGTGCAGAGTGCCACCAGTGCGGTATCCCTTCAGCGCACCCAGGTTCAGCGTCTCGGCCACCACGCCCTGAGCGGCGAACGCCGCATCGCCATGAATGGCCACCGGCAGCGCGGCAGTAGGATCGTGGTGCGCCTCCCGGCCGCGGCGCTGGGTCTGTTTGGCCCGGGCCCGCCCATCCACCACCGGAGAGACGTATTCGAGATGACTGGGATTGGGCGACAGGCTGACGGTGATCGCCTTACCCTGGGAGGTTACGTAGGCTCCCTCTGCGCCGTGATGGTACTTCACATCGCCGGTGCCACCTTCGGGCGTGAGCTGGCCGGCTTCAACCTGCCGGCCACCCTCGAACTCGGCGAAAATGGTTTCGTAGGGGCGGCCGATGGTGTGCGCCAGTACGTTGAGCCGGCCGCGGTGGGCCATGCCGATCACCACGTCGCGAGCGCCGGAATCGGCTGCGCTCTCGATGGTCAGATCGAGCATCGGCACCAGCATGTCTACGCCCTCGATGGAAAAGCGCTTCTGTCCCAGATAGGCCTTATGAAGGAAGCGCTCGAGCGCCTCGACCTCGGTGAGCCGCTGCAGCAGCCATTGCTGCCGCTCGGGCGACAACGGCTTTCGATACGCGCCGGATTCGATCTTCTCCCGCAGCCAGACCCGCTCCTCATGCGTCGAGATGTGCTCGATCTCAGACGCCATGGTGCCACAGTAGGTGGCCTGGAGATAGGGCAGCGACTCGGCGAGGGTGTTGCCGGGGACGGCGATTCGCAGCACCCGCGAGGGGATGGCCGCCATGATCTCGGGAGTGAGCCCTAGCGTCTTTGGATCCAGCGCCGGATCGCCTAACGGCTCCGAGCCCAGTGGATCCAGGTGGGCGGCCAGGTGACCGTGCATTCGGAAGGCTTTGACCAGCGCCATGGCGGCGGCCACGTGGTAGAGCATTTCCGGCGGAACCGGCTCGGTCGAAGCCGCTTTCCGGGAGGACGGCCTGAGCACTGCAACCGGAGCACCCGGGTTGACGCCCAGACTCCGGGCCACCTGATCGTAGAAGCCCTCTTCGCCCTGGAGCAGCCGGTCAACGATGCCGAGGAATGCCCCGGACTCCGCGCCCTGGATAATCCGGTGGTCGTAGGTGCTGGTGACGGTCATGACCTTGCTGACGCCGAGCTCGGTGAGCCGGTCTTCCGCCGTGGAAGAAAATTCTGCCGGATAGCCGATGGCGCCCACGGCGATGATGCTTCCCTGGCCCGCCATCAGCCGGGGGACGGAAGCAACTGTGCCCAGGCCGCCAGGGTTGGTGAGCGACATCGTGGCGCCGGCAAAGTCGTCCGGCATCAGCTTGTTGGTGCGGGCCTTCTCCACCACGGCCTCGTAGGCGGCATGAAAGGCCGCAAAGTCCATGGCCTCGGCGTGCTTGATGACGGGAACGACCAGTCCGCGGCTGCCATCCTTTCGCTGAACGTCCACTGCCAGGCCGAGCCCGATCCCGTCGGGCTGGACCCGGTGGGGAACTCCTTCGATCACAGCCAGGGTGTGCGACATCACTGGCTGCTGCCGGGTGGCCTGGACAATGGCGTATGCAATCAGGTGGGTGAACGAGATCTTCTCGTTTCTCCCCGCCGCCTGGAGGGCCGCGTTCAGCTGCCGCCGCTGGGCTTCCAGGTTGCCGACCGCCAACTCCCGGAAGGTGGTGGCGGTGGGGACCGTGAGACTCTCGGTCATGTTTGCCACCAGCTTGGCGGCAGGGCCCTTGATCGGCTGGGCAGCGGGGCCGCTCGGCAGCGGGGTAGTACTCAACGGGGCAGCGGGGCCGCGAGGCAGTTGGACAGTGTTGCTCTCATAGGCCGGAGCAGGCGGATTCATTGCTGCCTGCCCCGCCACCCCGCTGCCCCGCTGCCCATCTGCCCCGCTGCCCCGCTCTCCCACCACTCCGCTCTCAAACAGCCGGCGCCATTCCGGATCCACCGCGGTTGGGTCGCGGAGAAACTCCTCGTATATGGCTTGGGCAAAGCCGGCGTTGGCGGTCTCGAAGACGTTCGGATCCACTGGTCACATCCCGACGAAGGTATCTGGCAGGGTTGAAAGATAAGGATCTTGCCCCCGCCGCGCCCAGGGATATGCTAAGGTATTCAGCCTTAACTCCATTCACCCACTGGCGGGGGTATGACGGCTTTGTCCGGAAGATGCATTACGCTGCTGGGCCTGGTGTGCGCCGGCCTGCCGGCGCTGGGCTGTGGTGGCGGCGATGGCGACAATGGAGGGACTCCACCCCCCACCACCGCCATAGCCAAGGCCTCCAACAGCGGCGACGCGCAAACCGGTCCGGTGGGTCAGCCCCTCGGCGCCCCGCTTCAAGTGGTGGTGACCGATGGAGGAGCGCCGGCAGCGGGCGCCACCGTCACCTGGTCCACAACCGGTACCGCCGGCAGCCTGAGCCCGACCTCCACGGCGACCGATGCGAACGGCATCGCCAGCAGCTCCTGGTCGCTGGGTACCGTGGCCGGGCCCCAGAGCGCCCAGGCAACGCTCAGTGGCGCCAGCGGGTCGCCGGTCACTTTTACGGCCACCGCGACCGCGGGTGAGCCTACAACACTGGCGCAGGCCGGCGGCAACAACCAAACCGGGCAGATCAACACTGCCCTGGCTCAGCCGGTACAGGCCAAGGTAACCGACGAGTTCGGCAACGCTGTGGCGGGAGTGGATGTGGCTTGGTCTGCTACCGGCGCCACCGTGGCGGCTCCTACGGTTCCATCGAACGGCTCCGGCATATCGGCAGCGACGGTAACGCTGGGCGCCACGGCGGGGCCCATCACTATTACTGCCGCGGCCAACGATGTCACCGGTGCAGCTCTCAGCGGATCACCGCTGACCTTTTCGGCCACTGCGACCGAACAGCCCCCTCCGAGTACCAACGCGAACGTCGGCGTGATCAATAATTCGTTCAGTCCGGCGTCCCTCACCATCAGTGCAGGAACCACCGTCGTCTGGACCTGGGACCCATCGGCGCAGAATCACAATGTGGCGCCCGCCGGATCAGAGCCGGCCCGCAGCGGCAATCCGGTCAACGGACCGCATACCTACACGTACAAGTTCAATACTCCGGGTACGTTCGTCTATTTCTGCGAGGTGCACGGGACGGCAACCGGGGGCATGAGAGGAACCATCATCGTTCAGTAGTCCGGGCTCAACATCCTCCTCGGATCACCACTTCCAAATACCGCTCCGCTTCCTCCTGGATGCGGGGCGGGTCCCAGCCCAGCTCTTCCGACATCAACTCCGCTACCCGGTAAGCCACCGAGGCACCGTGATCCGGGTGCTCGTAGTACAAATGAAACCGGCGCACTAAAACATCCTCCACTGTCTGGGCCAGCTCCCGTCGCACCGCGTGGATCACCTCGGCTTCGATGGCCGGGTGCGGCTCCACCAACGGCCGGAGCAGGCGCCGGTCGGCGCCCGCGAGATTGAAGATGCCGGCAGCCTCCGTTCCGTAGTGGCGCAACAGATGATCCACGCTCGCGGGAGGGATACCCAGGTCCAACCCCCGCTCCCGGAACTGGCTGAGATCGGCGGTCTCTCCCCCGGGGAGCGGGTCCTCATCGGTGCGGGCCTCGGCGTGACGCGGTCGTCCATCCCGATGGCGGAGCTCGCGCATGGCCAGGTCCACCACTTCGGCCGACATGGCGCGGTAGGTCGTGAGTTTGCCGCCCACCACGGTCAGCATTCCGCCCGAGCCCTGAACCAGGGCATGCTCCCGGGAGCGATTCGACGCCGATCGGCCCTGGTCGGCCAGGAGAGGCCGCAACCCTGCCCAGGTCGC
>DASUVR010000050.1:0-3101 GCA_036378855.1 Gemmatimonadales bacterium
TATGCGCGCGGAGCCGCTCGTAGACTTCCTGCCGCATCTGGGGCGTGATCTTGAAGGATTCAGTGGTTACACTGTGATTCTTCTTGGCCTCCAAGGCGATCGAAGTCAACGCATCCCGGTACTGCGGCAAACCGTTGCCCAGCGCCTTGGCAAACTCCCGCTCCGGCGCAGTCAGGGTGTCGAGCCGTACTACCAGGTCGGGCACGATCCCGCCGCCGCCCCGTACCACCCGGCCGGCGTCGGTATGGAAGATGGGCCGCTCCTTCAAGGCCGAGTCGGTCGACTCCTTATCGGGCGCATTCAGCACGGTGTCGGCCACGACCGCCATGGCGGCCTGGGTGGCCTGGTCTTCTTCGTCCTTGGCTATCCGCTGAATGGTGCGGCCACTCGGCGTAAACCAGCGGGCGGTCGTGAGCTTCAGCGCCACCCCTTCTCCCAGCGGGAAGAGCGTCTGCACCAGCCCCTTGCCGAAGGTCGGCGCCCCCACCACGACAGCACGGTCGTGATCCTGGAGGGCACCTGCGATGATCTCGGCCGCGCTGGCCGTTCCATCGTTCACCAGCACGACAATGGGCAGGTCGGGCCACACCTGCCGGGCTTCATCGAAGAACTCCTTGGTCGAGCCACGGGCCCGGCCTCGGGTGGACACAATCTCCTGACGCGTATCCAGAAACAGGTCTGCCACCTTCACGCCCTGGTCCAGCAACCCGCCGGGATTGCCCCGCAGATCCATGATGAGCGACTTCATACCCTTGCCCTTCATGGAAGAGATCTCCTGCCGCAGCTCCTCGGCCGAGGTTTCACTCACCGGGTTCAGCGAGATGTAGCCGACCCCACTGCCGAACATGGTTCCCGGCGGCACCGACCGCATGTGAATCTGGGCCCGAGTGAGCCGGTACTTGATGGGGTCAGTGATGCCCGCGCGGCGAATGGTGATCGCGATCTTGGATCCGGCGTCGCCGCGGAGTGCCTTGACCGCCTGATCGTTCTTCCAGCCTTCGGTGGACTTGCCGTCGACCTCGATAATCTGATCGCCGGTCTCGATGCCGGCTCTTTCGGCGGGGGTCTCCGGCAGCGGAGCCACCACCGTGATCCAGCCGTCTCGCACGTCAATCTGAATACCGAGCCCGGCGTAGTTACCTGAGGTTTGCTCGGTGAGCGCTTTATAGTCGTCTCCCGTCAGCAGCACGGAGTACGGGTCCTTGAGCTGCTCCAGCATCCCACGGGTCGCCTTCTGGTAGAGATCGGTCTCTCCAATGGAGTCGACGTAGTAGGTGCTGACGTGCCCCAGCACGTCATCGAACAGGCGAGCCTGCTGGTACACATTGCCGTCGCTGGCCACCCCGCGTTGCAGCAGCCATCCGCCGCTGAAAAACGAGATGATTGCGACCAGACCAATCACACCCCAGCGCTGCTTCATATCTGCCTCCGCTCCCGCAGAATAGCTGACACAGTTCATCCACCCTGGTGAGGCCATTCCTCACGTCGAGACCAGTTCTGTACCGGGGATTCGGCCCGGGGGCCGGCGGTTACAGCGCGGATCTATATAAGGTTAGCCTACCGCAACTCGAAAGATTTCCGGTGCGGCTGCCCGCACCTCCGACCAAGCCGACTGCAAGAGCTGGTCCGGCGGAAGGCGTCCGTCTAAATGTCGCACTCCAGGGCCCCGGACCGCCAGGTAGTACTCCACCACTCGGCGATGGAATTCGATGCTTTCCCGGTCCAACCGATCCTGCCGTTTGCCCGCGGCAAGCTGCCGCTCCTGACCCAGCTCGGGGGAAAGATCCAGAATCAGGGTTAGGTCCGGCGTGATGTCCTGCATGGCCGCCTGGTTGGCCATCCGAACCAGGGCGGGGTCGAGTCCCCGTCCCGCCATCTGATAGGCTTCGGTCGAGAGCGAGTACCTATCGGAGAGGACCACCCTCCCTGCCTCGAGCGCCGGCCGGATCACGCTATGAACCAGATCGGACCGGGCCGCCAGATACAAGAACAGTTCCGCCAGGGGTCCCACGGAGTGGGCGGGATCGAGCAGGGCCTGGCGAGCCGCTTCCGCCGCTCGGGTGCCACCCGGCTCCCGCACTACCACGAGATCTACCTGGCACTCCCGCATCCGCTCGGCCAGCGGCTTCAACAATGTCGATTTGCCCGAGCCCTCCGGGCCTTCCAGCACCACGAAGAAGCCGGCGCGCTTCATCCGAGCGTGATGATACTGCTGGCTGAGCCCTTGTCCATGCCCTCACTGATTTGCTGATTGACCTTCTGCATCAGCTTCTCGAAGTTCGAGCGCGCCACCACATACGCCTGCCCGGTGGGACTCATCTCGAGATCGCGCACCGCGGTTTCGTAGGCCTCGGCGGTTGCCTGATCGGGCATTTGACCGGTGGAGACAGCCTGGTCGACTTTGCGGGCGAGGGTCTGGATCTGGTCCAGTTTGGCCACCGTCTCCTTGTCCTCTCGCAACGACGTTTCTGCTCGTTTGAGAGCCTGGTATTCCGCAGACTGGCCGATCAACCGTCCCAGGTCCTGCGCCTTATCCCAGATCACCGTGTGTTGCTCCTCTGCGCGAGCAGATACCGCTCGCGTCCAAATAGGTCCAGATGCAGGCTGACGTTTTGCCAGCCGTTGCCTGCGGCCAGAGTGGCCGCAGCATTTGCCCGGCTGCAATCCAGCTCCACCGCCATCCATCCGCCGGGGCGAACGCAGGCCCACCCCTCTCGCACCAGTCGGGTGGTCTGTTCCATCCCATCGGCCCCGGCTGTCAGAGCCAGCGCCGGCTCCCAATCCCGCACCGACGGATCGAGGTGCGAGTACTCACTCAGCGTAAGATACGGAGGATTGGAGATCATTGCGTCAAGCGATTCGGGGGCGACGGCCGTTGCGAGATCGCCCCGAACGAAGTGAACCGTGCCGGGCCCGCCAACCAGCTGATGATTCACCCGGGCGAGCGCCAGCGCCTCGGGTGAACTGTCCAGCGCCAGAATACGCTCGAATTGTCCCTCGTATGCCAGACTGAGCGCAATGCAGCCGCTGCCGGTACCCACATCGGCCACGCTCCCGGTGCCAACCCGGTGGAGCAACAGCTCCACCAGTCCTTCGGTCTC
>DASUVR010000051.1:0-14724 GCA_036378855.1 Gemmatimonadales bacterium
GTCAACACCACCGACCTCCACTCCGGCATGCAGGTGATGTGGGGCCTTCCGGGACTCCGCAGCACCCGGGTTGCCGACGCGGTAGCGGCGTCATGTGCGCTGCCGGGGATTTTTCCTCCCATGGAGATCAATGGCCGAGCCTATGTAGACGGTGCGGTGGTCGAGAACCTGCCGGTCCGGATGGCCGCTTCCTTGGGACAGGGCCCAATCCTCGCTATCAACGTAGCGGCTACCAGCGTGCTCCGCTCCGAAGTTGAGACTCGTGGATTTGCCGCCACCTATATCCGGGGACTCGAGATCGTCATGCAGACCCAGATCGAGGCTCAGCTTCGGGACTGGAAGGGTCCGCCCCTGGTTCTGGTGCAGCCCCGGGTTGAGCACATCTCCATGTTCGCGTTCGACAAGACTGCGGAGCTGATCGAGGCCGGGTACCGGGCTGCGGCCAGCACCCTGGACCAGCTGGGCACCCGACTCAGCGGCGTTACTTCAGGCATGCACCCGACCCGGCGGCTCCGGGTTCTGGTGGACGAATCACGTTGCGTAGGCTGCGGTAGCTGTGTCATTCAGGCACCCCAGGTGTTCCGGCTCGACGCGCGGGGCAAGGCCGAGGTGCTCACCCCGGTTCAGACCTGGTCTCCCATTGATGGCGCGTACGTGCTGAACTGTCCTACCTACGCGATTAGCGTGCGTCCCGAAGACTCAGCGGCCTGACCTCGAAGAGGAATACAGCAGCTCCTCCCTGTTTCACAGGCAGAAAGTTCCGAAGTCGAGTGCGGTAGTAGCGCCGGATCGCGACCGCGCCCCACGGGGACAGAGCCCTGTGAAGAGAGACCTCGTCGTAGGCCCGCTTATGATCGGCGTCCCAAAATGCCCGTCCCACCGGTACCGTTCCCACCAGAACTCCGCCTGGCACCAGAAACCGCGTCAGCTCTCCGATGAAGCTGCGATCGTCCGTGATATGCTCCAGCACCTCGTTGCAGTATACGATATCGAACTGCCCCGGAGTTGGCAGGACGGTACTAAACCGAGGCTCCGAGCACTCTCCGCGAAACTTCTCGGCCTGAGCTATGGCTGCTGGAGAGACATCATAGCCTTGTGCTGTACCTCCGAGCTGCTGCAGCCGAATGGTAAAGATGCCATCCATACACCCGTAGTCGAGCACCTGCTTGCGGCCGGGCGGATAGCGCCGGAGCAAAGCTCGCTGCCGCCACAGGAGATGCTGCAGACGCCATTCTACGTCGAGGACCTGAGGACCTTGGCGGCGGACCCAGGTCAGGTATTGGCGATCGTATTCCGCGGCCAGCTCGGGAGTCGGAACCATCCTGTCGCTCGTCACACGAACTGCGGGACCGGAGCTTGGGCCCCGTGCTCGTGCCCCAGCTGCGCCAGCTCCGCAGCGACCCGATCCCAATTGTAGTACCGCTCGATTCTTTCCCGACCCTTCGCACCGAGCCGGGAAGCTAGTGCTCGGTCGTTCAGCAGCGACCGGACCGCCACGCTCACGTCGTTCACCTGCTCGGCGCTCACCAACCGGCCGCTTACTCCATCCTCTACTGTCTCGGGAATCCCGCCACTGCTTCCGGCAACCACCGGCAAACCGGAGGCAGAAGCCTCCGCCAGAGAAATGCCAAAGCCCTCTACTCTCTCCGGCATGATCCGTGACAATCCCAGATAGATCTCGGCAGAGTTGTACACTTCGGGCAAATCAGCCTCGGGAACCTGACCCAGAAATTTGATTCGATCGGCAACTCCCAGCACCCGTCCCAGGCTCTCCAGTTCCGGCAGATCGTCTCCGGTTCCTACCACGGCATAGCCGAGGTCAGGATACTCCGAGGCGAGCTGAGCCAATACCCGAATCCCTGTGTCGATGCCCTTGTGCCGGGTGAGCCGAGCCACGGAAAGCAACCATCGACGCCCAGCGAGCCCGTAGCGCCGCCGCACCTCGCTGGGGTCGAGCCCGGGCCGGAAAACGTCCCGGTCGGCTCCCAAAGGAACCGTGTACACCCGATCCTGGAGCGCCGTCAGTCTCAGGTCGCCCAGAATCGAGCGGCAGAGCGCCGCGGTGTACCCGCTGTTGCATACCAGGAGCGCCGCGGAATCGAGGAGAGAGCATGCCACCCGATTCTTGGTGTAAGACCGGTTGACCTGATGCCGCAGAGTCAGCAGGTCTCCACCGTGGAGCAGGACTCCGTAGGGCACTCCCACTCGCGTCTTCACCCACTTGGCGGGGTATGCCGCCGGCTTCAGATTGCCGCACCAGACGAACTCCGCCCCGTGTTTCCTCGCTAATGCGTCGGCCCGGTGCGACCAGCGAACGACTCCGGGTAGGCTGCGCAGCCGGCTGGATCGAATTGGCAGGCGGTCGATGCAGCTGACGAACTGTTGGTCTCCCAAGTTGCCCCCGCCGAATTGCCCGGTGGACACGATCAGTCTGCCCGGAGGGTAGCGTTTCGCCAGTTCCCCCATCCATCGAGCGATGCCACCGCCCATCGGAGGGAAGTCGTAGCTGAGGAGAAGCTGCGGAGCCATTTGTTGACTCACAGAAAGGCGCGCAGTCCCGACCTGAACCGTTCAGCGGCAGCTGTGATCGTGAGGGATGCCAGGCCTGCCGGATCGGGAGCGTTGCCGTTCAGGGCGGCTCGCACTGCGACTTCGAGCCCATCATCATCGTCCAGGTGAAAAAAGCGACCGGCTGTCCCCACGAATTCCCGGTGGGGAGGAATGTCGGAAGCCACCACAGGGGTGCCACAGGCGATTGCCTCCAGCGGAGCCAGACCGAATCCTTCGAAGCGACTGGGGCAGACTGCCACGCGCGCGCGCCGGCAGGCATCGACCACGGCATCGTCAGTAGCCCTGATATCGACTCGACATTTAACTCCTAGGGAGCGAGCCATCAGTTCGAGTGGTTCGGCCTGGGGGCCGATCCCGATCAATCGCACTTGCACGTCTTGTCCCAGGCGGTGGGCTACCCGGAGGGTCGCTTCCTGATTCTTGTGTCGCTTGAATCGGCCGACCGTCAGCAGCGTCGGCGGGAGATCTCGGGGATTTGTCGCCGGCACGAATCGCGCGGAATCATAACAGTAGGGAACCTGGCGCGAGTCCACCCCGAAGCGGGCCTTCAGCAGCTCGACCGTCATACTGCTGGGCGCCCACACCTCGGCAGCTCCGCGCGCAATGTAGCGGAGCTTACTATAGTAGCCGGCCCTCCGGGCGAACCCTCCCCTGAAGCGCGGAATCCGAATCAAGCTCCGCCCCATCGCCCAGACGGGATCGTACGACCCCGACGCGGTGGCTGCCGGAGGAAGGTCCCAGATAAAAAGCACCAGCGGACAACCGCAGGCGCGGGAATACTGCCAGGCGCTCTGGGCCGTTGTGCCGCTCATCGACAGCGCTACCCGCGCAGGCTCGGATCCTTCCAGCGCTACAACCAAGCCGTGTTTCCGGAGCTCAGCGGCGACCAGTCTGGTGTACTGATTGGGGGCGAACCACCGGATGTCATTCACGGCTCGCCCACCACCTGCCGCAGTGCCGCCTCGTACCCGGCGACCATGCGCTCCAGGCTGAACTCGGCCTCGATCCGCCGCCGAGCCATTGCACCCATGCTGGTGCGCCTGGCGGGATCCTGGAGCAGTTCACCCACCACCCCAGCCATGGTCTCGGAGTCGCCGGGCGGCACCAGGACTCCCGTCCTTCCATCCCGGCCGAGGAGCTCGCCGGTGCCACCGGAGTCGGCAGCAACTACAGAACAGGCGCAGCTCATGGCCTCGCCTACCGAGTTGGGGAAGATTTCCTGTAGCGAGGGGTGCAGCACCACGTCCGCGGCCGACAGTACGGCAACGACGCCATCGATATCCAGCATGCCCGTGAACCGCACCGGCAGCCCAAGCTGTGACGCCAATGCGCGCAAGGCCGCATCCCGAGAACCGTCCCCGCAGAGCACATAAATCAGCTCCAGCCCATTCCGGTGGAGCTTACCGAGAGCCTCGATGGCGGTCTCGTGTCCCTTGTTTCGCTCGAGCTTGGCCGTCGTCACCACGATCAGAGCATTCGCCGGTATGTCCCACTGGAGGCGGAATGCGGCTGCTTCCGCTGGCGAGCGTGAAAACCGAGCGGTGTCGTAGCCGTTTGGAATGTGGAACCGGGTCAGCCGTCCAATCCAGGGCTGCTGGCGAACGGCGTCGTCTTGAATGAAACGCGATTGGAAGACGAAAGCGCTGACTCTTCGCAGGTAAAGACGATCGGCCAGATGTGACCGGGCGGGACGATAGTTCAAGTTGTATCGATATACGATCCGGGCCGGCTGGAGCAGTGCGGCCCACGCGGACAATCTCAGATCCCGGGGCGTATCGACCACCACAGCTTCCGCCTTCAATCCTCGGAAAACGCGCGACAGGGCTCTGATCTCCTGTGGTCCGGTGTTCCGGGCGGGGATCAGCGTGACCGGGAGTCCCTCTTCCTCGTATCTGGCTGCCAGACGTTGCGAGGCGGCGATGAGGTGTGCGGCATGCCCACGGTGGATGAGGCCCAGAGCGAGCTTGGCATAGCTTGCTGCCGAGCCCCGCCAGCCTTTGACGGACGTCATGAGGGCAATGCGCATTGGGCTATAATACCGGATGCGGATAACAGTCCTTGGCGCCGGCGGCAGCCGGAGAACCGAGCTCGCGATCATCCGTGCGGCGCGCGCCCTGGGACATGAATGCCGGTTGATCAATGTGGTTGGCTGGAACCGCTACACCGGCGCCTTTTCTTCCCGAATTGTCCGCCGCCTCACGGATGCCTTCAAACCCGATTTTCTGATCCTTACCCGTCATGCCATCGACGTGGGTGAAACCACCCTGCGCAGGCTGCTGCGGAACAGGCCGTCGGTCTTCTGGTATTTCGATCTGGAACCGAAGGAGAAAGTCGTAACCCTTGGGCGATTGGTCAGCAAAATGTATGTGACCTACTTCGGCCAGCTGGAGACGTACAAATCGGCGGGCGTGAGCGAAGTGGGGTTCCTGCCGCAAGGCGTGGACCCCCATAGTGACGCCCCGGCGGCGAATGCGCCACGACGCTACCACTGCGACACATCGTTCGTGGGCTCGGGGGAATCCAGCTACCGGTACGAGGTGCTGCGCGCCGTTGCGGCGGTGAGTCGGCTGCAAATCCGAGGTCCTGGATGGGACGGTGCTCCCGCCGACCTCCCGGTGGCCGGCGGGCCAGTCTACGGTCGCCGACTGGCCCAGGTCGTTCGGGGCGCAGCGATTTCGCTGGGCGCGAGCTCCTACCCGGGGCAGGATCGAGACCGCTTCTCGGCGTCGAACCGCATGTGGAAGATCTTGGGCTGCGGCGGATTTTACCTCGGCCGTCATGTGGAGGGGATCGAAAGCTTTGCCCAGGATGGTCATCACTGCGCATGGTATCGGGGCCCGAGCCACGCGGCTGAACTGGTCCGGCAATATCTCGCGCGGCCAGAAGAGCGGGATCGCATTGCTCGGGCAGGTCGGGCTCATGCGCTCGCCTCACATACCTATGCCCACCGGCTTCAGCTCCTGCTGGCGGGAAAAGACTACCCCCTTCCGACGATTTTGTAATTTCGAAATTCGAACAGCCTGACGCCGGTGAGTCGCTCGATCAGGCTGGAGATGTAGTAGCGGACAAAGCGCAAACGGAAGCGGCGCGACGCAATGACGCGCTGGGGATCGTGCCGGCGCGCCTCGATCCAGGAGCGGGCCGCGGCAGGATGACTGCCGTTGAATCGGCGAAGGCCAGGAATCCAGGCCAACAAGGGCTGGCTCTCGTCGGCGTTCCGCCAGGGATACATGGTCCGTCCCAGCTTCCGCTTTTCCTGAAGGGCCTGACTGGGACGGGCCCAGCCGTAGTGGAACATTTCTGCGCTGGTCAGCCGGGCTCTGATCTTCCGGTGCTCCGGACCGATCCGAAAGCCCTGCGCCCCCTGGTAAGGCCGTACGTCCAACTCGGGTGCGAGTCGGACCGCCCGTACCTCCCGGCGGTACCAGCGCCGGTGGGTGGCCACAGTATCGAACCCGCCATAGAAGTGCACGTAACGGACCAGCAACCCTTCAACCCTCTGATCACCATCGTACCGTTGAATGGCGGCTGCCAGATCGGGCGCCCCGTCATCATGCAGCACTTCATCCGCCTGGATATAAACTCCCCATGGGTGCACGCATTCTCGCATGGCACGGTGGGTTTCGAGCCCGAGCACGGAATTTCCGCCACTCATGTCCCACTCGGTCTCGATTATGCGAATCTTGGGATCACCAATCGACTGGATCAGGGCAAGCGTGTCGTCCTCGGACCGTCCGACGTTCACCACCACCTCGTCACAGATCGGCAGGATCGAGCGAATACTGGGCTCGACCGGAAAATCGAGTTTGATGGCGTTTCGAACGATGGTAAAGCCCGAAATCTTGACCAGAAGCCAGCTCCGCAGATATCAGATGGCAATTCGGCCACCAAGGGCCAATCTCACAAAAAAGATATCAACTTCCGGCCAGCACGGAGCAGTACAACTGAGCCGTGCGCTCGACCGTCCGCTCTAACGTGTACTCTTCCCGGGCGGTGTACCGCGCAGCTTCTCCGAGACGCTTCGCTGCTGCCGGATTGGAGAGAAGCTCCTCGATGACACGGGCCCACGCCGCGCTGTCCCGAGGAGGAACCAGCCGGCCGTTCACGCCGTCCGTGATCAGGTCCGGATTTCCCCCCGCTGCGGAGGCGACAATCGGCTTGCCCAGCGCCATGGCTTCGAGCAGGCTTTGAGACAATCCTTCCATGCGCGAAGGGAGCAGCACCAGGTTCAACAGTTCATACAGCGGCCGGACCTCAGTGGTAAAGGGCAGCACCGCCACGGCATGTCGGGCGGGGAGCCGCACCAGGAGCCGGCTCAGCCTGATGTCGGGCAGGAGACCTACCATGACCAGGCGAACCGGAGTGGACACCCGGCCAAGAGCTCGAATCACAACCTCCTGATCCTTCCGCCGAGCAATGATCCCCAGAGTAGGTCGGGAAGGCTCCCATTTGATCCGGTCCCGCCACTCGTCTATTTGACCCGTTGTCAGGGGGGTGTCCACCCGGCTGAGAATCAAACCGTTGGGAATCACCACCAGCTTGTTTCGGTTGGTGCCACGCCGTCGCAGCGCTTCCGCGACTTGCCGGCTCACCGCCACCACTCGCGCGGCCAACCTGCTCACCAGCCAGTTTTCCAGCACCATGGTCCTAGGCATCTGCCGCCGGGTCACGATCAACGGGACGTTCAGTCGCCGGGTCAATGCCAGCCAGGCCAGTGCAGCCCGATCCCTTGAGCTCTGCGAATTGACGAGGTCCACGGGAGCCCGCCGAAGGAGATCGTCCAGTTTCGCGGCGTTTGCCCGGCGCGCTCCAGGCTCGAGGGACAGGGGATGAACCTCGAGGCCGCCGGCCCGGGCCAGCCGTTCCACCTCGGAGTTGGGCGGGCAGACAAAGCGCACGTGAAAGCCGGCCTGCTCCAGTCCCAGACTCAGGTGCAACGTTGAGGCAACTGATCCGGCTCCGCCTCCCTGGTGCAGCACCTGCATCACCGAACCGGCCACGGCTCAGACTCCTTGGTCAATCGAAATATCGGCAATGCAGCAATACATTGCGGGCCGATGCACGTCGCCCTGTATACCCATAGTGTCGTGCCGGTCCGAGGATACGGCGGCACCCAAAGAGTTGTGATTTGGCTCGCTCGCGGCCTGGCAGAGCTAGGGCACAAGGTGACGCTGCTGGCGCCCTTCGGCTCCCACCTCGCCGAAGGCGCGGTGGTGGAGCTTCGGCCGAGAGATCTTGCTGACCCGCGATTCGACCTATCCCGTTTCGTCCCCCACGCCGTAGACATCCTGCATTTGCATTCCCCGCTGACTCGACCCCCCGCTCAACCCAACGTCTTTACCCTTCATGGAAACCGTTCGCCCCCCTCGGCGGCTGCAAACACGATCTTTCTGAGTGCCAACCATGCGGCGCGGCATGGCGGAAGCGCGTTCGTGTACAATGGACTGGATCCGTCCGAGTACACGTTTCGGCCCGACAAATCCGGCTACGATCTGTTCTTGGGTCGATTGCATCGGGCTAAAGGATATCGCTGGGCCATCAGCGGAGCCAAGCGCGCTCAGAAGCGGCTGATCGTCGCCGGCGGCTGGCGGCGACCGAGCCTCCGGCGCTCGCTCCGTTTTGTGGGCTCAGTGGATGGTCAACGCAAGGCGGGGTTGCTGGCCGGAGCGGATTGTTTCTGGATGCCGGCGTTGTGGGAAGAGCCTTTCGGCCTCACCCTGATCGAAGCCATGATGAGCGGAACGCCGGTGCTCGGCACCAGGCGTGGGGCGCTGCCCGAGATCGTCTCAGAGGATGTAGGCACGCTGGGAGACACTCTCGAGGAGCTGATCGCGAGTCGTCCGCTAGTCAGTCAGCTCGATCCGCACGCGTGCCGGAGGCGGGCGGAGCGGTGGTTCACCCACACCCGTATGGCGGAGGAGTACGTGCGAATGTACCAACACTATCTGTCGTCAGGCACGCTGCCGGAGGGTCACCCGACGAGTTGACTCACGCCTCCACCTCAGACCTCTGCTGTTGCCGGTTCCTCATCCCTGAACTGCAGGTCGTAGAGCCGACGGTAGAGCCCGCTGGCTTGCAAGAGCTGTTCGTGGGTCCCACGCTGCACCACTCGCCCCGCCTCCAGCACCACGATTTCATCGGCATTGCGAACGGTTGCCAGCCGATGGGCAATCACCAGTACCGTGCGATGGTGCATCAGTCGCTCGATGGCCTGCTGCACCAGTCGCTCCGATTCGGTGTCCAGAGCGCTGGTGGCCTCATCCAGAATGAGAATGGGAGGATCGCGCAGCAGCGCCCGGGCGATGGCAATCCGCTGGCGCTGACCACCGGAGAGTCGGGTTCCGCGCTCGCCCAACATGGTGTCATAGCCAAGGGGCAGCGCTGCAATGAAGCTCGAAGCATTAGCCGCCTTTGCGGCATCCTCCACCTGATCGCGGGTGGCGCCAGGGGAGCCGTAGGCAATGTTGGCCAGAACGGTATCATTGAGCAGCACGGTCTCCTGACTCACCACTCCCATCAGAGCCCGCAGTGAGCGCCGGGTCAACCTGGTCAGCGGCACGCCATCCATCAGAATTTGCCCCGAGGTCGGGTCGTGAAACCGGGGGAGCAGGTCGGCCGCAGTTGTCTTCCCCGCCCCGGATGGACCGACCAGCGCTACGACTTTGCCCCGCGACATTCGGAAGGACACTTCGCTCAGCACCAGGTCTCCGGTGCCGTACCGGAAGGAGACCTGGTCGAAGGCGATCTCGCGCTCGAATCTGGCCGGCTCCTCTCCGGGTGCCTCCAGCTCCGCGGGGGGTTGATCGAGCAGGTCGAATACCCGCTCGGCGCTGGCCAGGGTAACCGCCATCGAGGCCGGAAAAGAGGCGATGGTCTTGAGCGGGGAGGAGAGCTTCAGGGCGGCCATCAGGAACACGATGATCGCTTCAGGCGCGAGCGCTGACTGCAGCCCCACCAGACCAGGCTTGGTTCCGGCCCAGATGATCAAAATCACCAGGAATCCGGAGAAGATCTCGCTCAGCGGGCTGGTCAGCGATGAGAAACGCTGAGTTCGGATGACCCGTTTCCGGTACCGCTCGGCCTGAGCGTGAAACCGGGAGCTCTCCCGTTCCTCCTCACCATAGGCCCGGATCAGCCGGATGGCGCCCAGTCGCTCGGTGATGGTGGCGGTGATCTCGCCCCGTTCCCGCGCCCGAGCCTGGGCGTGGCTTCGAAGCCGTCGCAGCAGGATCTGCAGTCCGAGAACCAGCAGCGGAACAAACGCGAGCGTGAGGAGGGTAAGCCGAATCGAAATCTGGCTCAGGATGAACAGGGTGGTTACCACCACTACCAGATTTTGAAAGAGCGATAGCAGCGAAGCAGTGATGACGGTCTTGGTCTGGTCCACCTCCGTGATCATAGCTGAAATCAGCTGCCCGGCTCGGGTGCGCTGGAAAAAATCCATCTCCAGCGTGAGCAGATGGGAGAACAGCCGAGACCTCACGTCCCGCACCAGCCCTTCCTGCGCTCGAACCGAGATTTGGGACGAGGCATAGCTCATCACGTTTTTCAGCAGTAGCCCCAGGGCCAGGAGCACGACTAATCGGCCCGCTGCCTGACCGGGACTGAGTCCAGCCACCAGCGGCTCGACCAGCCTGTCCATCAGCGCTTCCAACCGGGTAGACGTGGGGCGGAGCTGGCCGGCAGTCCCGAAGAGGTGCTTCAGCAGCGGGATCAGAATGACCAGGGTGAATCCGTCGAGCAGCGAGGCCAGGGACGTGGTGATCAGGCCCAGGGCCAGAAGGTTCCGGTAGGGCCGGACCAGTCGGAGGAGCCGGAGCTCGGTACGCACGCCTAGCCCTGTCGGGGAGTCAGCAAGGCGATAGGTAGGAGGACTTCTTCCGGCGACACTCCGCCGTGGAGAAACGCGCCCCGGTATCGCGCCTGATACTCGCGGAGCTTGGTCGGGTACACGAAGAAACGATCGCCGGTGGCCAGCAGCAGCCGGGTTCCCGGCGACCGGGTCGGCAGACCAAAGCTGGACAGATCATCTACCACGAGCGCGGAGTCGGGGTCCTGAGCCCGAAGATCTTCACCAAATTTGTACCTGAGATTCGACGTGGTGTCCCGCTTGGCGAATACCGTGGCCGGCGTGTGGCAGTGAATCGAGCCGTGATCGGTGGTCAGCAGAACCGGCACCGCCCGCCGTTCCGCCTCCCGCAGCGCGTCCCACAGCGGGGAGCGCTCGAACCAGGTGCGGGTCAGGTTGCGCAGCGCCGGCGTGTCCCGGGCCACTTCGAATAAGGTGGAATTCTCAGTCCGTCCGTGGGTAAGCTGGTCGATGAAGTTGAATACCAACGCAGTAACGCCCTCCTGCGCGAGGTGGGCGGGAAGGCGCTTGAGCAAACCTTCACCGTCGGCCGCGGTGAACACTTTTTCGTAGTGGATCGGGACGGATCGGCCGGTGAGCTCGCGCATATGCTCGCTCAGCAGCTCGGCTTCGTGCGCGTTGAGGCTGGCGTCCTCGTGGTCGTTCCACCAGTGCGGATAGCGGGCCTTGATCTCCGCCGGAAAGAGCCCGCTGAAAATGGCGTTGCGCGCAAACGGCGTAGCGGTCGGCAGAATCGAGAAGTAATGTGCGGTTTCGATGTCGAATCGCGCACTGATCAGCGGCCGGATCATCGCCCACTGGTCCAGCCGGAGGCAGTCCACTACCACCAGCATGGCCCGTCCGTGGAGGTCCAGCACGGGGCGGAGAAACTCTGCTCCGATGTCGACCGACAGAGGCGGGCGGTCGCTCCCCCCGTCGTGCAGCCAGTTGGCATAATTTCGCTGCAGGTACCGCGCGAAATCCTGGCGGAGACTTTCCTGCAGCGTGCGCAGGGCATCCTGCAGCCCGGGCTCGTCCGCCTGACCCAGCCGGACTTCCCACTCGGCCAGCTCCACCACCAGCTCCACCCACTCGCGCCAGGCCAGGGGTCCGCCGCGCCGCGCCTCTAATTCACGAAAACGGGTTGCGAAGTCGCGAGAGAGCCGCTGCTGCCGGATGCGATCGCCCTCCAGCAGCCGGGTGACTACGGACAGAATTTGCCGGGGGTTTACCGGCTTGATCAGATAGTCGGAAATCTCCGCGCCGATCGCATCCTTGAGGGTATCCGGCTCTTCGCTTTTGGTCACCATCACCACGGGCATGCCATGATCGATGGCCCGGATGGCCTGAAAGAGATCGAGGCCGCGGCGGCCCGGCATTTGCTCATCCAGCAGCACCACACCGTAGGGTTGTCGCTGGAGCAAAACCAGCGCGTCGTCTCCGTGCGTGCTGGTCTCGACCGCGAATCCCTGCTCTTCCAGAAACATGATGTGCGACGTGAGGCTTTCGACCTCGTCGTCCACCCAAAGAATGCTTTTCGGACGGGGCATGTCGTAAACTATAGGTAGAGACGCTGAACGGTGAAGGGTGAACCTCAGACCGGTTGGATTT
This sequence comes from Gemmatimonadales bacterium, assembly GCA_036378855.1. GTDB lineage: Bacteria > Gemmatimonadota > Gemmatimonadetes > Gemmatimonadales > GWC2-71-9 > CAVVWJ01. The sequence continues at coordinate 12,032 of DASUVR010000051.1, forward strand.
ACCGTTTACCGTTCCCCATTCACGCAGTACCTTGACGCGTGGCCGATTCCGTCTCTCCGCCGAACATTCTCGCCGTACGCTTCAGCTCCATCGGCGACGTGCTACTCACCACGCCGCTGCTGCGTGCCTTGCGATTCCGCCATCCCTCGGCCCGAATCACCTTTCTGGTCAAGAAGCCATACGTTCCCCTGCTGAGCGCAAACCCCCATGTCAACGAGGTCATCGGGATATCGCGCGATCGACAACTCAGTAAGGTTGCCAAGGAGCTCCGGGGCCGGCGCTTCAGCCACCTGTTGGACCTGCATGACAGCTTGCGTTCGCGGGCGCTCCGGGTGCTGGTGCCCGGCAACTGGTCGAGCTACCCAAAACACCGGATTGCGCGTGCCATTCTGATTCATGCCAAGCGGAATGTGTACCGGGATCCTCGCCCAGTGGCTGAGCGATACTTCTCGGCAGCACGGGAGCTGGACGTCGAGCCGGACGGCAGACCACCCGACCTGTTCTGGGATCCGACAGCCGAACGAAGGGTGGCTGAGTGGTTCCAGCATTCGGGCATCTCCGACATGGTCCGTCCTGTTGCCGTGGCGCCCGGAGCGGCTCATGCCACCAAGCGCTGGCCTCTGGAACACTGGGAAGGCTTGACCGGCAGCCTGGTCGCGCAGGGATCGCAGGTCATAGTGGTCGGGGGTCCTGACGACGCGTCGCTCGGTTCCGTGCTTGCCCGAATGGCTCCCGGTCGAGTGCACAATGCAGCAGGGCTCTTCCAGCTGCAGGAAACGGGAGCCCTGCTCCAACGAACCTCCACCGTGGTCTCTGGCGATACCGGCGTAATGCACATGGCCACTGCGGTGGGCGTTCCCGTCGTAGCGCTCTTCGGGCCCACCGTCCAGCCGTTCGGATTCTTTCCCTACACCAACCGGGCAAGCGTGCTGGAGCTCAGCATGGGTTGCCGGCCCTGCAGCAGCAAGGGCGGTCCCCGCTGTCCTCTGGGTCATCATCGTTGTCTGCGCGACATCACCCCGGAACTGGTGCACGAGGCGCTATGCCGGACCGTGTTGTAAACGGTTGGGACCCGGCAACTATCGCGTTGCTTTCGCTGCTGACCCAGACGGGCCGCGGCCCTAAGCGCGGCGGGCTGTTTGCCCTGTGGCTTACCCTCAGGGTGGCCCAGGATGTTCTGGTGGATGGTGCTTCCCAGGAACGGGCGCAACGCCGCCGGGTGCAGGCTCTGGAACGAAGACTGTCGAGCTTAGCGATGCCCTCCCCCCTCCGGCGCGCACTGGCGGCAGCGGTAGGCCAGCTTCGGGATCTCCGGCCGGAAACCATTCCTCAGATTCTCAGCCAGCTGGTTGCGCCGGCGCGGGAGACGGAGGGCAGCGAGGCAGCGGATGCCCTCACCTTGGCCGTGCGCCAGGCCAAACAGCAGATCAGAGGCGACACCTAACATGCCCCGTCCTTCCAAACGCATGGGCCGCGGCTCAGACTCGATGTTGGAAGAGCTGGTAAGCCAGATCGATCAACATTCGAGCCAGAGCCTCGCAGCCGACACTGTTCCCACCGGCTTTCCTTCGCTCGATAAGGTCCTGGCCGGGGGACTTCGGCAGAAGGACCTCATCGTCCTGGCCGGCGATGTCGGCAGTGGAAAGTCGGCGCTGGCTCTGGAAATCGGGATCAGGGCCGCGGCCGCTCAGATACCCACGTTGTACCTGTCGGGTGAGATGAGTCCCGAGCGCGTGCTCGAGCGGGCGTTGGCCATCCAGGGCCGGAGCAGCATCGATGATCTCCGGCAGGGCCGCCTCGATGATTCGGCCCGGGCGGCGGTCGGGGCTGCTGCAGTGCGGCTGCGGAACGCTCCGCTTCTGGTACGTCCCCTGCTCGGCTCCAGCTTCGATGAAGTGCGATTGGCTGTCGATATCGTCCCGCGGCGGCGTCTGCTGATCGTGGATTCGCTTCAGCTCACCACCCCGCCCCGATCGGCCGGCCGGCTTCAGGAACGGGTGGCTCTCGCGGTGCGAGCCTTGAAGGCACTCGCAGTGGAGTGGGACCTGGCAGTACTGGTCACGGCGCAGCTCCCGGGACTAAGGGCCGGCCGTTCCGACCCCCGCCCTACCCTGGACGACTTGGGCGGCTTCGGTGCAGTCAAGCAGAACGCTGATGTTGTGCTGATGATCTATCGGGAAGAGATGTACCGCCCGGGTCAGGGCGTGGAGGGCGCGGCGGAGCTCATCGTCGGTAAGAACCGCAATGGGCCGACCGGGTTTGTGGATCTCTACTTCTACCCGCGCTGGCTGCGGTTCGTTGACATGCTCGACCCCGATTGAATTAACGCGGGACGATTAGCTTCGCGGCTTCCTGTTCCCGGCGCTGTCCGTTTTTGCCTGCCCCGCGGTCGAGTCCTTTTCCAGAGCGGCACCGGTCAGCTGAACCATCGTGCCCGAACGGTCAGTAGCCGGCCAGATCCTTACCCAGAGGGGTGGGCCATCGTGCTCCGCGTAGAGTGCAGTAACCCCGTCCTTCCCCTTCATGTCGCTGACCAGCCGCCACTTCCCTTGAGTGAGCAGCTTCCGATAGTAGTTGGTGACCACCCGCTCATCGGCCGGGGTGTGAATGGTGAGTTGTAGGGCCCCGGCCCCGCCAACCTGAGAGACCAGCTCCGGATTGGGCGGGAGCGGAAGGGTGGAGAAAGCGTCCTG
>DASUVR010000052.1:0-2970 GCA_036378855.1 Gemmatimonadales bacterium
CGGCTCCGGCGATGGTCCCGTCAGCGAGAGCATCCACCAGGGCCGCCTCGTCGACGACGTCACCCCGTGCGGTATTGATGAGGAAAGCGCTCCGGCGCATGCGGGCCAGGCGCTCGCGATTCATGAGATGGTGCGTTTCCGGGGTGGCCGGGCAGTGGAGCGACACGAAATCCGATTCTTCGAGAACCTCTTCCGGGCTCTGCCGTGGTTCCGCGCCTAACGCGGCGGCTTCCGGGGCCGAGGGAGGATAGGGGTCATGAAACAGGATCCTCATGCCAAACCCCCGGTGAGCGCGCTGGGCCACCGCGCGAGCGATACGGCCCATGCCGATCAAGCCCAAGGTCTTCCCGCTGACCTGGGAACCGAGCATGTGGGTTGGACGCCATCCGGTCCAGGCACCACTGCGTACGTGCCGCTCACCTTCCCCGGTCCTGCGGCTCACCATGAGCAGCAGAGTCATGGCGATGTCCGCGGTGGCTTCGGTCAACACGTCAGGCGTATTCGACACGGCGAGGCCGCGGGACTTGGCGGCATTGATATCGATGTGATTATAGCCCACGCCGAAGTTGGCCAGCATGCGGGTGCGCAGTGGCTCGGCGCCGAGAACCTCAGCCGTCAGCTTGTCCGTGACAGTACAGAGCAGCGCGTCGGCAGTACGCAGCGCATCCTGCAAGCCGGCTGCTCCGAGCGGTCGATCGTCGCGGTTGAGCTTGACGTCGAAGTCGCGAGTCAGCTCCTCCTCGACCACCGACGGCAGCCGACGCGTCACCACCACCGTGCCTCGGCTGGTCACTTCACGGTGACCGCGGTGCGCTGGGATCGCTGGGCAAGGGCCGCCGCCACTGTGCGGCCCAGCTCCGCCGGACTGGGTGCCACGGTCAGTCCTGCGGTCCGCATGATTTCGGCTTTCTCCGCAGCGGTATCTCCGAAGGCGGAGATGATGGCACCCGCATGACCCATGCGACGCCCCTTGGGCGCGGTCAGACCGGCGACGTAACCGATGACCGGCTTGCTCATGTTCTCCTTCACGAAGAGCGACGCTTCGGCTTCCTGGGGGCCCCCAATCTCTCCGATCATCATCACGGCCTCGGTCTCGGGATCCTCCTCGAACAGCTTCAGCATGTCCACGAAGGAGCTGCCGTTGATCGGATCGCCGCCGATGCCGACGCTGGTCGTTTGACCGATGCCGAGCGCGTTCATTTGCGCCGCCGCCTCATAGCCCAGAGTTCCGCTTCGAGTGACCAGGCCGACATGGCCCCGGGAGTAGATGTGCCCCGGCATGATCCCCAGCATTGCCTTGCCCGCGCTGATGATGCCGGCGCAGTTGGGTCCGATGAGCGTGGTGCGCCGCTCCTTGGGAAAACGGAGCAGGTAGCGCTTTACCATCATCATGTCCTGCGCCGGTATGCCATCGGTGATGGTACAGATGAGACGAATGCCGGCGTTGGCTGCTTCCATGATGGAGTCGGCACAGAAGGCGGCAGGCACGAAGATGATGCTGGCGGTGGCGCCGGTGGCCCGTACCGCTTCCCGCACAGTGTTGAATACGGGGCGATCCAGATGCCGGGTACCGCCCTTCCCGGGCGTCACCCCGCCCACGATTTTCGTGCCGTACGCCAACATCTCTTTGGCGTGGAAGGTTGCCTTGTCACCGGTGAAGCCCTGCACCAACACCCGGGTGGTTTCATCGATGAGGATGCTCATGACTGTCCATTTCCTCCGGCAAGACCGCTGGCGGCACGGCCGCGGGCTGGGGACTGAGACCGAGACGCGTTGAAGGCGTGAACCACCCGTTCCGCCGCCTCGGAAAGGCTGTCTGCGGTGATGATCGGCAGACCACTGTCCTTCAGAATTTTCCGGCCTTCCTCGACGTTGGTGCCGGCCAAACGAACCACCAACGGAATTGCCAGCTGAGTTTCTCGCGCCGCCTGCACCACGCCTTGAGCCACCCAGTCGCAGCGGTTGATGCCGGCAAAGATGTTCACCAGAATGGCACCGATCTTTTCGTCTGAAAGCACCAGGCGAAAGGCCGCGGCCACCCGGTCGGGGGAGGCGCCGCCGCCCACGTCGAGAAAGTTTGCCGGGTGTCCGCCGGCATGCTTGATCATGTCCATGGTGGCCATGGCCAAACCGGCGCCGTTGATGATGCAGCCGATGTCGCCCTCGAGCGCGACATAATTGAGCCCGTACTCCGCCGCCTGAGATTCCCGGGGATCTTCCTCGGCGTAATCCCGCAGCTCGCTCACGTTGGGACGGCGGAACATGGCATTGTCGTCGAAGGTCATCTTGCAGTCGAGGGCGAGCACCTGGCCATCCTTGGTCACCACCAGCGGGTTGATCTCGACCATGGTGGCGTCGAGATCGCGGAACGCGCGGTAGGCGCCGAGCAGGGTTGTGACGGCGCGGCTCACCTGCGCCGGCGCCAGTCCCAGACCGTACGCAATCTCCCGGGCCTGAAAGGCACTCATCCCGATTGCCGGTTCTACCACCTCGCGCAGGATCGAGTCCGGGGCGCTTTGGGCAATCTCCTCGATCTCCATCCCACCCTGGGGGTGAGCCACGATCATGATGCGCTCGGTCTTTCGATCGAGCACCAGGCCGAGATAGAGCTCCCGCTCGATCGGCACCGCGGCCTCGACATAGAGCCGATGCACCACTCTTCCCTCCGGCCCGGTCTGATGGGTAACCAGCCGCTTTCCCAATAGACCCTTGGCTGCCTGGCGCACCTCGTCTTCGCTGGAGCAAAGCTTGATGCCCCCGGCCTTGCCCCGGGCGCCGGAATGGATCTGCGCCTTGACCGCCCAGCGCGCTCCGCCGATCTCCGACGCGCGATAGACCGCCTGTTCAGGACTATACGCTACGCCACCTTTGGGGATGGCGACGCCGAAGCCGGCAAGAAGCTCTGTGGCCTGGTACTCGTGGATGTCCATGGTTGCTTCGCAGCTAGGAGTGGGGAGTCAGGAGTCAGGA